>JBAXQG010000037.1:0-7777 GCA_037131855.1 bacterium | reverse complement strand
TTGGCGAAAGCCCAGCCCATCTCTTCCAGCATCAGCATCCCCTTTCCCAAACTGAGCCCGGAGGCGCCTACGGCGAAGGCCAGGGCTAACCCGGTGGTCAAGCCCGCCGCCAGGAAATCCCCCGTCTTTCCCACCCGCCGCACGGAATACGCCCCGGCTGCCCCGCCCAACAGCATGGCGAAGCTGAGAAGAAAGT
Organism: bacterium; assembly: GCA_037131855.1. Classification (GTDB taxonomy): domain Bacteria; phylum Caldisericota; class JANLFM01; order JANLFM01; family JANLFM01; genus JAPLHV01. The sequence goes on along the minus strand of JBAXQG010000037.1, from coordinate 7,581 downwards.
CGTTGCCCTGGATTAATCCCGCCGCCAACGAAGCGAAGATGGCGAAGACCACGGCGAAGGGCAGGTTGAAAAGAGAGGAAAGGCAAATGGCCGCCAGGGGGATGGGAATCAAGTAAATGAATCGCGGCGGCAGAAAACGGGCAGCCAGCACGATCAGGGTGAAGAGGAGGGCAACGAAGAGCATGCGACGAACGGTGAGAAAGTCGGCGCCGAAGTACAAACTGAAAGCGGTCCAGGTGGCGAAGAGGGCAAGAGAGATCAACACGGCGCCAACCAGTTTCTCCCAGGGGAACTCTCGCCGTTGCAGGCCGAGCGCCTCCAGCATGGGAAGTTGTTCCTCCCGCACCGTCTCCCCCTTCTTGACGATGATTTCTCCCTTGGCGATTTGTCTGCGAACTGGGTCTACCGAGTTTCGCGCTACCTCGCGACGCCGTTCCGTTTCTTCCTGGTCCAGGGTCAAATTAGGTGTAATGGCGGCTTGACAGGCCGCCACCATTACTGCTTTGGCTTCCTCGGGCAAGCCCAGTACGCCGACTTTCTCGCGGATTCGCGAGGAGAGCTGGGTCAGATCCTCCTCCTTGACCCCAGAGGACAGGAACTGCTGGGCGATGTCCATCGAGTAGGAAAGAAGGGTAGTCCATAAATGGGAATCGATTCGCAGGGAGGCTTGGATGACATCTGAGGTAAAGGCGGGGGGAAGGACAGCGGACAGGCGGGCGGTCTTCTCCTCGTTGGTCAGGGCGCCGTTGACGACCACCTCTTCGATAGTGTTAAAGAAATTGTTGATCTGGGTGCGGACCATGTTCTGGCGGGCAGGGGTGAAATCCTTCTGGTAGACCGGCATCACCAACTGTTCCGCCAGTGTTTGCAGTTCTTCCGTCTTCTTCCCGTCAATATAGATGGCGTTTCGCGGGGCGATGACATCCTCTTGGGCTACACTGCCCAAGCTGACATCCACTGTGGGGGGGAACAGGAAAGAGATCAGGACGGCCAGGAAGAGGAGATAGAGCGCCGCCGCCATCAAAAAGAGGCGGAGACGCTTCGCTCCTGGGGCGTTTTGTCTGCCCCTAGGTTCCCAGGCCGTCCTGGGTTTGTTCATCGCTTAGTCTGTCGAGGCTTTCTTGCGTCGGGCTGCTGCTTTCTTCCGGCGCAAGACCGAAGGAGACACGAAATATTCTCGCCGTTTAATTTCTTTCATGATCCCCTCTTTTTGGACCTGCTTTTTAAAACGCTTGACCAACTCATCTACAGATTCGTTAGGCCTGCGCTTCACTTCGGCCATTCCTCACCCCTCCTTCCGTCGTGGAGTGTATCCAGGGCGGGACGGAAGGATCCGTCCCTTTCGGAGATGGACGTTCAAGTATCACCCTGCCGGGGGCTATCAAGTATCACCCTGCCGGGGGCTATCAAGTATCACCCTGCCGGGGGCTAGATGGATGGTTTACCCGCTCCCAAGTCCGCGATTGCCAGCCATGCGAAATGTACGGGATCCGGCACAGGTTCCTTTCGGTCCGGTCAGATCCCGCTCTTGCGCCAAACAGCGCCTTGTGAGCAGTAGATTGCCAAGAAATGCTGAACCCTCTACTTCTTATAAGCTGCCATGGGCTATGCAGTTGTTGAATAAATAAGTGGGTCAGTAAGGACAACTAATCCACTAACTCACTAAACCACTAACCATTGAAGAGCCTCAATAACCAGCATTTGACCATTCTTGTACACCCGCGTGACAGCCGCATCGCACCGTATTATACGGCAGAAGAGGCATTCTGTCTTTATCCTCTCGTTATCCTAGGCAAGGCTCCTCCTCGCTTACTTTCACCTCGACCAGTTGACCTGCTTGCAGGCCAGGCCAAGCTGGGAAGGTGAGGTGGAGATAGTTGGGGGTGAAACCGCTGGCCTTGTTTTCCTTGATTTGTTCTACCAACACGGGGAAGGATCGACCCTGGAATTGCTGGCGGAAACGGTTGGGAAGCGTTTCAGCAAGAGTGCGCAAACGCTCCAGACGCCGGCGTTTCTCCACCTCGTCGATGGAGCCGGTCATCAAGGCTGCCGGGGTGCCCGGCCGGGGAGAGTAGCGGAAAAGGTGCAAACGGGCGAAATTGACCGCTTCGATGGTCGCCAAAGTGGCAAGGAAGTCCTGCTCGCTCTCTCCCGGGAAACCGATCAGGATGTCAGTAGTCAGGGCCACTTCAGGCCAGCTAGCCCGCGCCGCTTCGACCAAACGCAGGTAGTGAGCCCGGTCATAGCCGCGGCCCATGCGCTGGAGGATGGGATCAGAGCCGCTTTGCAACGGGAGATGGAGGTGCGGGCAGAGATGCTCGATGGTGCGGAAGCTGGCCACTGTTTGTGGACTCAGGTCCATTGGTTCCAGGGAGCTCAATCGCAGGCGATCCAGGCCAGGCAGGCGATCCAGGCGATAGAGAAGATCGATGAGGGCGTAATCGCCCAGGTCGCGCCCCCATGAAGAAAGATGAACTCCGGAGAGCACCACCTCGCGGAAACCTCGATTGAGCAGATCAGCCACTTCTTCTTCGACCTCTTGGATGGGGCGGCTTTTGGCTGGGCCGCGCAAATACGGCACGATACAGTAGGTACAGAAGTGACTGCAACCGTCTTGCACTTTCACCAAGCCGCGAGTGCGACGCCAACTGCGGCCGGAACTCACCACAGATGGGGAGGAAAGGCCAAGCTCTTTCAGCAATGCGGCCTCGGAACCGGGGGGGAAGCAGCCAGCATGTTCCGGCTGATTGGCGAAGTAGGCGCCGATGCAACCGTAGTAATACAAAGGAGCCGCCGGATTGAATCGCTGCAAACGGCGGGCAACCTGGCCAGCCTCGCGGGCAGCTCGTTCGGTGACGGCGCAACCGCACAGGAGGAAAGCCTGGCTTGCCGAGGAGGGAGGGATAATCTCAGCCCCGGCTTGGCGAAGGCGTTCTTCCAAGCGAGCAGCGTCGTATTGCGAGATTTTGCAGCCGAGGACGGCCAGTGAGACTCTCAAGAGGGAGAGGGTAGGCGGAAGGCGCCGCCGCGCTCCAGGATAAGCACAGCAGCTAACATACCGGCCACTTCGGTGCGGATGATGCGCTCCCCCAGGTGTACTGCCTGGAAGCCGGCCTGCTCGGCCAACTGAGCTTCCTTGGGGGCGAAACCTCCTTCCGGGCCGATCACCAAGATACCCGCCTGGGGAAAGGCCGGTGTTTTTTCCAGAATATCCAGGAGAGACCGTTCGGCGTTCTCCCAGCAGAACAGGCGAAGGCCGGCGCCAGGGCCTTGGTGCAGGATCTGCTCGAAAGGTGAGAGAGGGACCACCTGCAAAGGCGGGGAACCTGTCACCTTGGCCTCCTCGTCCGCCAATCGCTGCCAGCGCTCCCGTTTTCGCCTTCTTTCGACATCATCCAGGCGAGGTATCGAGCGAAGAGAATGAAAGGGCAGTAGACGTTGCACTCCAACCTGCGCAGCGAAAACAACGACCTCTTCCATCTTGCGCCCTTTTGGTAAACCCTGAGCCAGGTCCAACGAGAAGGGAGGCGGTGGAATGGGTTGAGTTTGGAGGATCCTTCCAAGGAGCTGTTCTCCCCGGAAGACCAGTTCCACCTGCAGGCGTTGGCCGTCACAGAGGACATCGACCTTTTCTCCGGCCTTTTTTCGCAGGACATGGAGAAGATGATGACGCTCCTCGGGAGGGAAGAAAATAGCCCGCGGCAGCGCGTCCCTGTCCGGCTGGAGGCACTCTGCCGGCAGCCAGAAGACCCGAGCCACTAGGTTTCCTGAGACAGGGCTCTCTCCAGTACCCCTGTGACGCAGGCCAGAAGACGGATCCCTTTGGCGTAGTCCATGCGCATCGGCCCAAGCAAACCAAGGGCGCCGTAGGCGTAGCGAGACGCCTCGAAGGGCATCGCCAGCAAAGTCAGGTCGTGCATTTCCACCACCTCGTTCTCTTGCCCGATGAAGATCTGCAGATTGCGACTGGTCAGGTGGCGGTCCAGCACGTCTTGCAGGAGGAAACGGCGATCCAGGGCGTCCGCCAGGCGCCGTTGCGTAAAGCTGTTACGGAAGTCACTGGCCAAGAGCAGGTTTTCCGCCCCTTCGACGATCAGACGTTCGCTTTGCTCGTATAGGAAGACATTATGGAGAACAGTGGCGAGCTGGTTGAGGAGGGAAACCAAGCGAGCGGGCTGTTCATCCCGGATCAGGGGCAGTTCCTGGAGGCATTGCCAGGGTGTTTTTCCCAGAAGGCGACGGGAGAGGTAGTGAGAAAGGTATTCCAGATCTTCTTCGCTGATTTCCGCTCCTACCTCCAGGAATTGATCTTGGATCACTTTCAGGCTAGTCACCAGGATTACCAGCGCTTGCTTGACGGACACCGGCACGAAATGGATGTGGCGCATGACTTGTTGATTGGCTTGGGGAGCCAAGGCCAGGGAGGTGTAGGTAGAGATGGCGGAAACTAAGCGGCAGGCTTCAGCAAGGATGTTGCGCAAGTCTTGGGCTTGGCGATTCAATACCTGGGAGATCTTTTCTTCCTCTTGCAAAGAGACGGGGGAGAGCACCAGAAGATGGTCGACATAAATACGGTAGCCTTGTTCGGTGGGAATGCGCCCAGCCGAGGTGTGGGGGTGGCTGAGGTATTCCATCTCCTCCAGGGCGGCCAACTCTGCGCGAATCGTCGCCGAGCTGCACCCCAGGGAATATTTCCGGAGCAGCTCTTCTGACCCGATTGGCTGGCCGTTGAGGATATATTCCTCGACGACTGCCTTCAGGATCGCTTTCCTTCGATCACTTAGATAACTGGTTCCTGTCATTGGTTGGCACACTGCAGGTGAGAGTGCCAACCAATTGTATCTCAAACGCTTCCAGCTTGCACTCGCCAGGGAGGTGAAAGGCATTTTATCGCGCTGCCAAATCAGCATCTGCCGGGAGGATTTCCTTTTTTTCTCCAAGCGTAGATAATGATCTACATGAAGATCCAACGAATGACTTCGCCCGACAATGTAAATCATGGCGTTGTGAGAGTAGAGGTTTCTCCCCTCTACGACCTCTTCCTTTCCCTTTATGCAGCCGGCAATCCCAATGCAGATTCCAAGCCCGACTTCGTCCGTTCATGGAAAAGCCGTCTCTCGCGAGAAGGACGAAAGACTTTTCGCTTTTTCTTCGAGACGGAAGAACATTTGGGCCTTAATGCGCTCACCCTGGCTTTGCGTTTGTCCTGCCCTCGGACCTTGGATGGTTACCTGGCTTTGCTGCGGGGATTGAAGGGAGATGATTTCAGCGTAACGGCGTTGGCTGTTTTGGAACCGTCTTCTATGCAGTTGCCGAAGATCCTGCGGGATCTTCGCAGCGAGCTCGTTTTGGAACCGGAGGACGCCTCTTTTTGGGAGGATTTCCGCGGGCGTTTCTCTTCCGAATCAAGGAGCCGAATCGACCGTCTGCTCCTCGATCCCTCCCTGGCGGAGGATCTGGCGAACTTGCTGGAGGAGCACTGGCGTATCTTCCTGGGAGAGGAATACCGCCGGTTGCTGCCCTTCTTGCATGAGTCCGCTCAAGTAGTGGAAACTTTGGCTCAGACTTTTTCGCCAGCCGAGATTATTCCCCATGTGGCTCGCGGCCTCCTTTTTCCTCCGCCGGCGGGGAAGAGGCTGACCTTTGCTCCAGCTTTTTATGCAGCCCCTTTCGTTTTCTCTCAGGAATCAGAAAGTGAATACCTGTTGATCTTCCCGGCAAATGCAGCTATTACCCGGCAGCTTGCCGGAGAAGTAAAGGCCGAGTTGATCCGCTCCTATAAAGCCTTGGCAGACCCCACCCGGCTGGAGATCTTGCGCCTGTTGCGCAAACGGGAGATGTACGCTTTGGAGATCTCGCGCGTCTTGCGCTTGGCTCACCCTACCGTCCTCCACCACATGGCCGCCCTGCGCGTGGGTGGTTTCGTGCAGACAGAGCTGCGGCGAGGAAACAACTACTACGCTCTCGTGAACGAAAGGTCTGAGGAACTTCGTTTAATCTTGGAAAAGTACTTGACAGGGGAGCAAGCAACTGTAGATAATAATCTACAAGAGGATGAACATGGACACTTTTGAAAAACAGATCAGCACGAGACTTCGCAAGGAGACGGAATCTCTGGTTCCCCCATCCAGAATTCTGGAGGAGATTCAGCGCCGGCTTCTTGCCGTAGTCCAGGAGGAAGATTCCTCTATCAGCAACTGGACGACATCTTCGGCTGCCACAATGCCGGATATGGTCTGTCAATTTCAGACTGTTCGCTGGCAAGTCATCTAGGTCGCGGGAGCTTTCCAGTTCACCGCCGGGCTTTTGCCGGTCGTATTCTCCTATGCTACAGTCTCTCCTGCATTCAAAAGAAAATGAGTGGTCAAGTGGTCTATGCATTGCCTTTTCTCACTCACTGATTAATTCAACTACTTTGAACGTGTTGCTGCAGGTTGTCCCGTCATAAATCAGTTCTTTCTAGCGAGGTAGACCGTTGAGCAAATTCTTAGGCGAACGTGTACTGCAAGTCAAAGTCGAAGACGAAATGAAGCGCTCCTACATCGACTATGCCATGTCGGTGATCGTGGGACGGGCGCTGCCTGATGTGCGCGACGGCCTGAAACCGGTTCATCGCCGCGTCCTTTATGGGATGCTGGATCTGGGCAACCTCCCTGACCGTCCCTACAAGAAATCAGCCCGTGTGGTGGGCGATGTCTTGGGCAAATACCACCCTCACGGCGAGTTGGCCATCTATGATACCCTCGTTCGCTTGGCCCAGAATTTCTCCAGCCGCTACCCTTTGGTTGATGGGCATGGCAACTTCGGTTCAGTGGATGGGGACGAAGCCGCGGCCATGCGCTACACTGAGGTGCGTCTCTCCCGCTTGTCGATGGAGATGCTGGCAGACTTGGACAAGGATACCGTGGACTTTCTGCCGAACTTCGACGGCACCCTGGAGGAACCTTCCGTCCTGCCCACCAAGATCCCCACCCTGCTGATCAACGGTTCTTCCGGGATCGCCGTGGGAATGGCCACCAACATCCCCCCGCAGAACCTAGGGGAAGTAGTGGATGGATTGATCCACCGCATCGACCACCCCGACTGTACAATCGAGGAATTGATCGAGCGCATCCCCGGCCCCGATTTCCCCACCGGCGGGGTGATTATGGGCCGGGATGGCATCTACCAGGCCTATACCACCGGTCGAGGGATCGTCATCTTGCGAGGCGTAGTCCAATTGGATGCGCTAAAAGGGGGGCGCGAGCAGCTTTTGATCACTGAACTGCCCTTCCAAGTGAATAAAGCCACCCTGGTAGAGAAGATCGCTGAGTTGGTGCGCGAGAAGAAAATCTCCGGGATCTCGGATATCCGTGATGAGTCGGACCGCTCGGGAATGCGCGTGGTGCTTGAGCTGAAGCGCGATGCCCGCCCCTCCACGCTGATCAACCAACTCTACAAGCATACTCAACTGCAGGTCTCCTTCGGCGTGATCATGCTGGCTCTCGTTGATAATCTGCCGCGGGTGCTTGATTTGGCCACCATCTTGGACGAGTTCTTGCGTCACCGCGAGACAGTGGTGGAACGGCGCAGCCGTTTCGA
>JBAXQG010000036.1:0-7885 GCA_037131855.1 bacterium | reverse complement strand
AAACGAAAGAAGGGCTCTTTGGCCGGTTTGGCCAAAGAGCCCTTCTTCTTGCTTGGGTGGGGCGAGGTCTACAAACCCAAGCCGCGAGCGATGACGGCGCTTGCCTCGGCGCGGGTGGCGGAGTTCTCCGGGCGGAAGGAGCCGTCCGGGTAACCGGAGACGATCTTGGCGACGGCGCAGGCCTCGATTTGTCCGAAAGCCCAATAACCGGCGTTGACGTCGCTGAAGGTGGGCAGTCCGGAGATGGGAAGAAGCGTATTGACGCGGCTCATGATGGCCGCGATCTCCGCTCGTTTGATCGGAGCGTCAGGAGCGAACGTGCCGTCCGGGTAACCCTTGATGAAACCCGCTTCCACCAGGGCCAGGACATACCCTTTGGCCCAATGGGCATTCAGGTCGCTGAAATCCCCCTGATTCGAGGAAGGAGAGAGATTCAAGGCGCGGCAGAGGATGGCGCTGAACTCGGCCCGGGTGATCGGCCGGTCGGGTTGGAAGGCGCCATCCGGGTAGCCGGAGATTACCCCTTTCCCAGAGAGAGAGAGGATCAGCGCTTCCGCCCAATGCCCGTTCAAGTCGCTGAAAGAAGGAGCTGACGGGGTTGCGGTAGAGGTAGGGGATGGGGAGGGAGTAGGGGAGGGTGTAGCGGAAGGGGTCGGGGTTGGCGTGGAGATGCTGGGAGTCGGAGTTGGGGTCGGAGTCGGAGTCGGGGTTCCTCCCAGGCTTACCGTTACCGTAATCGGTTTATAGGTTTCCGGTTCCTGCTCCAGCGTATAGGTGTCGGTCGCCTTGGAGGTGAGGGTATAGGAGCCGGCTTGAGCAGGGCTCCATTGATAGGACCAATCCCCTCCTCCGGGACGAGTGGCCGTAATCGTGCAGAGGACGGTAGTCGTACCCGTGGGTCCAAGGATCATCAACTCGACCTTGGCGATGCCATCTTGGTCGCTGACCAACCCTTTAACTAGAATCGGCACTGCGCTTAGTACAGCGCCGTTGACGGGCTCGCTGATCGTGGATCCAGGCAGGTCTGGAGGAGGCGGAGGGAGGTCGCTGTCAGCGCTCGCCGGCCAGGAGAGGGTCAATAAAAGAATTGAAGTCAGCAGGATCACTGCGGTTTTTTTCATCGTGCATCCATTCCTTTCTGCCAAATTGGGCCTATAGTAGACGGATGAGAGAGAATTGGCAATGAAGGTCTACTTCGCTCTGCCGGTGATCGCCGGCAGAACAGGCGCATTATCCTTTCTGGATTTGCTCGAATCTCTTGAAGAGAAGGGGCATCATGTTCTGACCGGGCATCTCTTCCATCTGGATGCCCTCCCCGCAGAGCGGCAGGTTCCGCGTTGCCAAGTATTCGCGCGCGACATCGGCTGGTTGGAAGAGTCTGATGTTCTGATCGCCGAGGTAACAGCGCCATCTACTGGGGTGGGCTATGAGGTCGCCCATGCCATCAGCCTGGGCAAGCAGGCGCTATGTCTGGCAGAGGCGGGAGTTTCCGTCTCGGCCATGATTGAGGGCAATCCCACCCTTACTCTGGTTCGCTACCGCGATTCGGATGAGGCGATAGAGGCGGTGGCTGATTGGCTGGAGCGATGGGTCGCGGCTGGACCAGCCGGCTAGCCAGGAAGGAGAGGAAGAGCAGCAGGATCACTACCATCGCAAAGGGGAGGATGGAACGGAAGAAGAGGTCGGGGGGAAAGAGCTGAAAGAGGAGATAGTCCGGCCCCAACATCCAGGTGTCGTTGCTGAAAGTGAGTAGATGAAATTGGAGGAAGAGGGTGTCGAAGGCCAGGAAGAAGGCCAGTCCTAGCGCTGCTAGAAAAGCCAAGGTGGCCGCCAGCGCCCAGGGAAAAGCTCGTCGCGCCCAAGATGGGTCGCGCCAAAAGAGAAGAACCGCGAAGGCTGCAAAAGCCGTTGCCGAAATGACGGTTGCCCAGCGAAGGATCCCCAACAGCCAAGCGATGTCCGCCAGATGAACCTGCTCTTTCGCCTGGAAGCGCTGGAGCAATTCAGGGGGGATCTCTTCCCTTCCCTGAAAGTAGGCAGCCAGGGCGCGGTCCATTTCTTGCAACTGGGGGGTCGATTGCCATCCAACTTGAACCTGCATTTCCTGATAATAAACGGGGTCGAAGGCCAACAGGCTAAGCCCCAGGCTGAGATAAACCAATGGCGCGAGGATCAGCAGGAAGATCAACAGCAGCAGGCTGTATGGTTTTCTACCATTCGCTCCTCGCTTCCCGGAGGCTGGATTTCTGGTCAACGCGACCAACGCTTCATCAGGTCAATGGCCAGGCGCACGGTCTGAGCGTGCAGCTCGATGGTGTCTTCGATCTGAACCGCATAACCGCCGGAGAAAGTTGTGACAAAGGGTATCTTGCGCGTGAAACACCCTTCCAGCACCATTTCATCGCGTCTGCGCAATCCTTCCTTGGTCAACTCGAGGAGTCCCAGCTTATCGCCGCAGTAGGGATCGGTCCCTCCTAGGTACAGGACGAGAGCGGGATCAGCTTTGAAAACTTGGGCAAGGCCATCCTCCAAAGAGGAGAGATATTGGTCGTCACCCGCTCCTGCGGGTAGGCCGATATCCAAAGACCCCCGTTCTTTGGGCGGGTAGATGTCTTCCTCATGGATGGAGAAAGTGAAAACCCGCTGATCTCGCCGAAAGATTACCGCTGTGCCGTTTCCTTGGTGAAGGTCGCAATCCACTACCGCTACCTTGCGGGCGCCCTGATGGAGGGCGGAGAGGACGCCGATGGCCACGTCGTTGAGAAAGCAGAAACCCTCGGCGTGGCCAGGGAAGGCATGATGATGCCCGCCTCCAAGGTGAATGCCGACTCCTTGCCGCAGGGCTTCTCGCACCGCCAGCTCGGTGCCGGTCACTGCATAACGAGCGGAGTCGATCGTCTCCCGGTTCACTGGCAATTCAGCGCGCCAAGTACGGGGCGTCAAGCGCAGAGCCTCCAAGTCGTCGAGGAAAGACGCGTGGTGAACTTGTAGCAGCAATGCGCGGGGAGGTAGATCAGGTTCGAGGAAATCGCACGTTTCTGCCCATCCTTCCCGGATCAGTTGTTCTTTCACCAACTGATATTTCTCGGTGGGGAAGACATGATGTTCCAAGTGTACTGAGTAGTGCGATGAGTAGATGATCTTTGCAGGCAACATAAGTTACACAGACTTTCTTTAGATCAGACCGTTCTTGAACACCCTGCCGGGGGCTGGTTCGTTGCTCCAATCGACGGCTGGGTTTTACCCCTTTAGTGGTTTCCGCAGACTTTTCCTCGGCCCGGGCATTGTACCGCACCGACGATCGGGATGACCAGCCCGCAGCGGGGACAACGATGATCTTGACCCAGCGTACAGTGCAGCAAGGAAAAGCCGGAACGCTCGATCAAAGTCGCTCCGCAGGAGGGACACAAGGTGTCCTCTCCCTCTCCCGCATTATTGCCCAAGTAGATGTAGCGCAGCCCTTCCTCCCGCCCAATCCGTTCTCCTCGCAAGAGCGAGGAGAGGGCGGTGGGCGGCGTTTCCTGCAGGCGGTAGGAAGGGAAAAAACGGGTCAAGTGCCAAGGCGTATCGTCTCCCAACTCCCGCGCAATCCACTGCGCCAGGCCGCGCAGCGATGTCTCATCATCGTTCCAGCCGGGGATCACGTTGGTCACCACTTCCAGATGGAGGCCATGCTGCCGGCGCGCCAAAAGGGCGGCGTCAAAAACCGGCTGGGAATCAGGGACTTGAGGGATCTGCCGCCAAAACTCCCGGCTCCAACCCTTCAAGTCGACCCGGTAGGCGTCCAACCAAGGGGCAAGTGTGGCCAGCGCTTCCGGGGTGATGTAACCATTGGTCACTGACACCGTGTAGAGCCCCGCCGACTTGGCCAGGCGGGCGCAGTCCAGGGTGTATTCCAGCCAGATGGTCGGCTCGTTGTAGGTCCAGGCGATGCCGTCGGCGCCTTCCTTAATAGCCGTGCGAAGGCAGTCTTGCGGCGAGAGTTCCTGCAGCCGGCCGGAATGAAGCGGATCGGCCTGCGAGATGGACCAATTCTGGCAGTGAAGACAACGCAGGTTGCAGCCTAAAGAGCCCAGGGAGAGGCACCGGCTGCCTGGGTGGAAATGAAAGAGCGGCTTTTTCTCGATCGGATCCACGGCTAGAGAAGAGACCATGCCATAAGTTAAGGCGTAGAGAACCCCCCCACGGTTTTCCCTGGCCTGGCAGAAACCCCGCTGCCCCTCCTCGATCCGGCAACGTCGCGGACAAACAGCGCAGCGCACTGCCCCGCGCTCCAGCTTCTGGTAAAGGATCGCTTCGTGAATAGCCATGCTTTATTGTACCGCCAGGAAGAGAATACGCCTTGGCTGAATCAATGCGCCACCCTTGGGGAGGCGCACAAAGAGGTAGGGGCGGGTTTCAAACCCGCCCCTACAGATTCTGCTGCAGGCTATTCGTTCCTAGAAAGCGTAGACCACGCTGACAGTGACTTGCACCTCCAGTGTTCCAGCCTGGATGGGGGTGGGAGCAGGGGCGCCCTCTGCCGAAAGCGCCATGTCGTAGGATTTGTAGATCGGTATGGGTGAGTTGTAGCTGTCCATGACGTTCACTTCCAGGACGTCCTTGATCGTCCGACCAGCCACTGCAAGAGCCGTGCTGGCTTTCACCTCAGCGTTTTGCATGGCCAGCTTGATGGCTTCCAGGCGCACCTTGTCCGTATTGCGAAGGGTGAACTCGATGCCGCCAACGGTATTCGCTCCGGATTTCACGCAACCATCGATCACTTCTCCAGCCCGGGTGGGGTCGGAAAGGATGATCAGGACGGTGTTCTCTGCGCGGAAGCTGATCAACTTGCCGTTGCCTGTTTCCGACCAGTCATATTGAGGGTAAAGCGAGAGACCGATCGTTTCCCACTCGTCGGCTGAGGTCAGGACGCGGCCGAGGGCGCTCTGAATAACATTCATCTTCTCGGCATTTTTGGCTTGGGCGAGCTCGGCGGTGGCTTCCTCGGTCATCACGCCAAGAGTGATGCGAGCGGTATCCGCCTTCATTTTCAAGACGCCTTCGCCCGTCACCGAAATGCGGTTCGTTGGCAGTACGTCCTGTGCCAGCGCTGCTTGCGTGGCGGGCTTCAAAGTAGAGAAACCCAACAGCATTAACCCCGCTACCAGGATGGCGATGGTGATCCCTTTCCACATATTCTTCATTGTTGCCTCCTTTAGCACTTGCGATTTTCCCGCAAAGTTTTTACCCTATTGGACGTGACCACACGAGATCTGGTTCCCCTTTCCGTGAAGTTGTTCATTTTCGATTGGGACGGAACCCTTCAAGACTCCGCAGAAGGGACCCTCCGCGCTTACGAGACGATCTTTGAAGAGGCTGGAATCCCTCTCCAGCGCGCAGATTTCCTGGCGACCTACTCTCCTGATTGGTATCGCACATACGAGGCTTTGGGATTGCCGCGGGAGAAATTCGAATGGGCCGATCAGCGTTGGCTGGAATTATTCAGCCGTTATCCTCGTCAACTTTTGCCGAATGTGCTAAAGACTTTAGGAGCGCTACAGGAGAAGGGATATCAAATAGCGCTCCTCACAGCGGCTGCAGCGAGCCGCCTGCGCCGTGAGTTGGAGGAGTACAACATCGGTGGACTCTTTCACCATATACGGACAATGGACCAATACGGCGCCAGGAAGCCAAATCCTCGCGCTCTCCTTTCCTTGTTGGTAGAGAGCCAGACAGCGCCTCACGAAGCGATCTATGTGGGGGATGCTGTCGAGGATATTCAGATGGGTCGCGGGGCGGGAACCTATACGTTGGCCGTCCCCAGCGCTTTCGTCTCGAAAGAGGCGCTTTGCGCTGCCCGGCCGGACTTCCTGGTTGAACGCCTGGAGGGGATCCTGGAGATCCTCCCGAAGAAAACTGGGGCGCATGGCACTTGAGAAAGGAAATCAGTTGAGATGACCGAATCACAAACGGTGGCTGTCCTGTGGGGGGGGATCTCGCCCGAACGGGAAGTCTCCCTTGCTTCCGGCAAAATGGTGGCTAGCGGCTTGAGGGAGCAGGGCTTCCGTGTCTTCGAGGTGGAGATTGCCACGGACGGCCGCTGGCAACAGCGAGGACGGCCCGTCACTGCGACAGCGGTCTCCCATACGATGGTGGAAGCCCTTGACCCTTGGCCGGATATCGTCTTCATTGCCTTGCACGGCGCCAATGGGGAGGACGGCACAATCCAGGGGTTCCTTGAGGTGTTGGGGCTTCCCTATACCGGCTCCGGCGTCCTGGCCAGTTCCTTGGGGATGGACAAATGGCGCAGCCGCATCCTTTTTCGGGAGGAAGGGTTGCGCGTCCCGCCAACCGTGCGGAGCGATGCTGGGGGAGAGTTAAGAATCCTGGCGGCTCAAGCGGTGGATCAATTGGGATGGCCGGTAGTGGTGAAACCCAACGACTGCGGCTCCTCCATCGGCGTACGAATCTGCCGCGACCTTCCCTCCTTGCTGGATGGCCTGGAAAAGGCCAGCGCGCTCTCCTCGCTAGTCTTGTTGGAGCGCTATCTTCCCGGCGTGGAGCTGACTGTCCCGATCCTGGGCAACGCACAAGCGCGCTCCCTCCCGGTGATTGAGGTAATTCCACCGGGGGAGTTCTTCGACTACTCCTGCAAATACGATGGCAGCACGCAGGAGATCTGTCCCGCCCGAATCAAGACTACTCTGGCCAGCGAGGCTCAGGAGATAGCCCTTCGCGCCTATCGTCTACTGGGGGCGAGCGGCTTCAGCCGTGTCGATCTGATCTTCTCCGGCGATCACTTGTATCTCTTGGAGGTTAACACCATCCCCGGTTTGACCAAAGAAAGCCTGGTGCCGAAAGCTGCGCGAGCTGCCGGGATGGAGTTTCCTCAGTTGATGACGGAGATCGTCCGGCTGGGTTTGGAGCGATCTGGCCGGTGACTCTTCTTCTTAGCGCCCGCCCTTTGCAGGAAGAGGTCCACGCGAAGATGGCGGAAAAGGCGCGTTGGTGGCGGGAACAAGGAGTGCTGCCTCGCCTTGATCTGATCCTCTGCGGCGATCAGGGACCCTCTGCCACCTATGCTGAGGGGCTCGCTAAAAGCGGCCGCAGCCTGGGTTTGGCAGTAGAGAAACACGCGCTTCCGGAAACGATCAATGAGGAAGAATATATGGCGCAATTGCAGCATATCGGCGCCGACCCGGCAGTCCACGGCCTGCTTCCCCTGGTCCCCTTGCCGGCACAAATCCGCCGGGAAGTGGTAGCGCCGGTGATTCCCTTGTGCAAAGATGTGGATGCCATCAGCCCACACACGCTTGGCCTCTTTTTTTCCGGTCACCCTACCTTCATTCCGTCCACCGCACGAGCGGTCGATGAACTGCTGAGTTATTATCGGATCTCCCTTGCCGGACGCCATGTGGTGATCATCGGCCGGGGACCCTCCGCCGGCCGGGCGATTGCCTGGATGTGCCTGCAGCGGGATGCTACAGTGACGGTCTGCCATAGCAAGACCGTTCATCTATCCGAGATCGCTCGCCAAGCGGAAGTCCTGATCTGTGTGGCTGGTCAACCGGAAATGGTAGGCGCCGCCTTTATCCGCCCAGGGGCAGTAGTGGTTGATGTGGGGATGACTTGGACGGGAGGGCGGCTGGTAGGAGATGTTTGTTTCAAAGAAGTGGAGCCATTGGCCTCGGCGATTACTCCGGTCCCTGGCGGGGTCGGTCCAATCACTACGGCTGTCTTGCTGGAGGCGGCCCTAGAGGCGACGGCCTTGAATTTTGAAAATGCTGCCGCAAGAGCGGGTTTGAAGTCGCCCCCACAGATGCGGACTCAAGGGCGGGTTTGAAACCCGCCCCTACACAAAGTCCTCTTGACCTTGGACCTTGGATCTTGGACCATGGATGGT
>JBAXQG010000035.1:0-8117 GCA_037131855.1 bacterium | reverse complement strand
TTGACAGCCCCCGGCAGGGAGTTCTGTGTACGCCTCATCAACCCCGGCGCGTCTTTTCCGCGTGATGCTCCCATAAGTCTTCCATTCCGGACACGTAATACTTTCCCAAACTGTTGCGCGAGACGCGCTTCAACTCGCGTTCGGGAAGGTGGGAGAGGAGATCCCAACCCAGCTTCAAGGTCTCTTGAATGGAGCGGTCAGAGCTACCCTGGTTGATCATCTGCTGTTCGAAGGTCTCTGCCAGCTTCAAGTACATGCGGTCCGTGGGAGTGAGAGCTTCCTCGCCGATGATGGCCACCAGTTTGCGCAAATCTCGTCCGGTGGAATAGGCCGCGTAGATCTGGTTGGCCCACTCGCGGTGATCCTCGCGGGTGTGTCCGGCGCCGATGCCGTTATTCATCAAGCGGGAGAGGGAAGGGAGGACATCGATGGGCGGGAAATAGCCGAGACGATGCAGTTGGCGGGAGAGAACCAATTGGCCCTCGGTAATGTATCCGGTGAGGTCGGCGATGGGGTGAGTGATGTCGTCGTCCGGCATGGTCAGGATCGGGATCTGAGTGATTGTGCCGTTCCGGCCCTTGATCCGGCCTGCTCGTTCATAGATAGTGGCCAGGTCGGTGTACATATAGCCGGGGTAGCCGCGGCGGCCGGGGATTTCCTCGCGAGCGGTGCCAACCTCGCGAAGAGCTTCGCAATAACTGGTCATATCGGTGAGGATCACCAGCACATGGTAGTCATGCTGGTAGGCGAGGTGCTCAGCGCAGGTCAGCGCGCAGCGGGGAGTCAGCAAACGTTCGATGGTCGGGTCGTCGGCTTTGTTCATGAAGACCACCGTCTTGCTCAAGGCGCCAGTGGATTCAAACTCGTGGATGAAAAAGGAAGCTTCGCGATGGGTGATCCCCATGGCAGCGAAGACCACAGCAAACTCCTCGGCTTCTCCCAAAACTTTGGCCTGGCGGACGATCTGGGCGGCGATCTCATTGGCCGGAAGTCCTGCTCCGGAGAAGATGGGCAGCTTCTGCCCCCGAACCAGGGTATTGAAGCCATCGATGGAAGAGATGCCGGTCTGGATGAATTCCTCCGGCTTGGCCCGAGAAGTAGGGTTGATCGGGGAGCCGATGATTTCGGGACGCGCTTCGGGAATGATCGGGGGAAGGCCGTCGATCGGCTCGCCCAAACCGTTGAAGCGACGCCCGATCATCTCCTTGGAGACAGCCAGTCTGGCTACATCTTCCTTTAGGCTGATACTGGTGTGAGCAATATCAATGCCCCGGGTCTCCTCAAAGACCTGGATCACGGCATGCCGCTCGGAGATCTCGATGGTTTGCCCGCTCCTGATCGAGCCGTCCGGCAGGTAAATGTTCACCAAGGAGCCGTAGGAAAGATCCCGGGCTCGCTCGACGAACAGAAGAGGGCCCGAGACGTAGGAAATGGTCGTGTATTTCTTTTGCGCGAGATCCATGACGCCCTCCTAGTTGAACTCTTTTTGCAGCCGGGTGAGGAAATCGTCCAGGTAGCTGGGGAACTCTTCCCGCGAGATGTCTTTCATACGGGAGATCTCTTCCACTTCCGGCAAGTTGATAATCGCCCCTACTTCTCGCTTGCCTCGGCGCAGCGCTTCCGCGGCCAGATCGTAGAATAAGAGGATGGATTTGAGGATGCCGTATTGCTTATTCATCGGGCAATAGCCATCCACGGGGGAAAAAGCGTTCTGCTGCAGGAAGTCCTCGCGAATCATCTTGCCGGCCTCAATGAGGAGCCTTTCGTTGTCCTGCAGCGCATCCGGGCCGACAAGTTGAACGACTTCCTGCAGGGCCGCTTCCTGTTGCAGCAAAGCCATCATCCGGCGGCGCTGGTCGACAAAGTCGCCGGCAACCTGTGTGCTGTAATGAGAGGCCAATTGATCGGAGTAAAGTGAATAGCTGCGGCTCCAGTTAATCGCCGGGAAATGCCGCCGGTTGGCCAAGCCTGCATCCAGCGCCCAGAAGGTGCCGACAATGCGCAGAGTGGCTTGAGTAACTGGTTCGGAGAAATCTCCCCCGGGAGGAGAGACCGCACCGATCACCGTAACAGAGCCGCTTCCCGCATCCTTGCCAAGGCATATCACGCGCCCGGCTCGCTCGTAGAAAGCAGCCAGCTTGCTGGCCAGGTAGGTTGGGTACCCTTCCTCTCCGGGCATCTCCGCCAGACGAGAGGAGATCTCGCGCAGCGCTTCCGCCCAACGACTGGTTGAGTCGGCCATCAGCGCTACCGAGAAACCCTGGTCGCGGAAGAACTCGGCGATGGTGATCCCTGTGTAGATGGAGGCTTCGCGAGCCGCTACAGGCATGTTCGAGGTGTTGGCCACCAAAATGGTGCGCTCCATCAGCGGCCGGCCGGTGTTGGGGTCTTCTAGCTCAGGAAACTCGGTGAGCACCTCAGTCATCTCGTTGCCGCGCTCCCCGCACCCTACATAGACGATCACCTGGGCATTGCCGAACTTGGCCAGGGTTTGCTGGACCACCGTCTTTCCGGATCCAAAAGGCCCGGGAATGGCAGCGGTCCCTCCCATGGCTACCGGGAAGAGAGTGTCGAAGATGCGTTGCCCGGTGACGAACAACTCATCGGGGTCCAACTTCTGGCGAAAAGGCCGGGGAGCGCGGACCGGCCAGACTTGCATCAAGGAGAGCGGCGTACCGTCCTCCAGCTCGCCGACAACCTGGTCTACCCGGTACCGCCCAGATTCTAACCGCTTGATCCGGCCTTCCACCTGTGGGGGGACGAGAATCTGCAACGTGAAGCTCTCTGTCTCTCGCACGGCGCCCAAGATATCGCCTTGTGAAACGAGGTCGCCGGTTTTTGCCGTCGCCTGGAAATCCCACACTGCTGTTCGCGACAGGGCGTTGGCTGTGATGCCGCGGGCGATAAAATCGCCGGATTGTCTGCGGATATCGTCAAGTGGCCGCTGGATGCCGTCGAAGATGCCGGAGAGGAGACCAGGTCCCAACTCAACGGTGAGGGGAAGGCCGGTGCTCTCGACAGGCTCCCCCAGGAAAAGGCCGGAAGTCTCCTCGTATACTTGAATGAAGGCAGTATCACGATCCAGGCGGATGATCTCGCCTACCAATCCTTCCTTGCCGACTCGGACGATATCGTACATCCGTGATCCGGTCATCCCCTTGGCGATCACCGCGGGGCCGGATATTTTGATGATCTGTCCCATTGTTCTTACCTCAACTTCACGTAGTAGCCGATGGCTTCTTTGACCATCTCTGCAATGTGGTCGGCGCCCTTCACCGCGCATGGGCGGGGGAAGGGGATCACCACCGGCAGGTCCATCCCCTTCAGCCGGTGCTCGAAGGCCTCCTCGATCCAGGGCAGATAGTCTTCCTGGACGCCGATCAAGCCGATTTGGGGATCCTCCAGCATCATGCCAAAGGCTGCTTCGACTTCAGCGCGGTTCTGGGCGCTGTACACATCAACCCCGGCCAAGCGGAAACCACTGGCCAGGTCGCGATCAGTGAGCAGCGAGACCCGGAACAAGTAAGTTCTCCTTCACTACCTCAGGATCGAGGCCATATTCGATCGAACGGCCGATCAGTCGCAGATTGGCGATTTCCGCCTCCTCCTGGAGCAAGAAGGCCAACAAAACGCCGATCCCCAGGGGATCTTGCCGGTAAACGCGGGCGCTTTCGGCTAATGATCTCTGCTCCATCATTCGCTCCAACTCAGCGGGATTCTTACAGGTCAAGGCATATCGCAACGAAGGGTAACGCTGCAACCGCCGCCGCGAACGCTCCAAAGCGTCAGGATCAGCCAAGAGCAGGAAATCTTTCAAGGTGAGCAAGCGACCTCCCGGGATGAAAGCAGACGATGGAGAGATATCGCGGGGCAATTCTCGCAAGATCGTTGCGGCTCGCAAGTTCTGCTGGTCCACTTGATCTCGAAAGATACGCGCCAGCACTCGGCAAATCGGTGAGAGAGAGTGAGCCAATCGGCCTTGAACCATCTTGAAGAAACCCTTCTGCAGTGCTGTTTCAATCAGGAAAGGGGACTCCTCATCCTTCAGGGATGCCACCGCCTCCGCCAAGGGATGCTTCCAAAGAGCCAGCATCTTGGCTATTTCCCGCCAATTTGACGCCTTCTCCAGTTCCTCGATTTGTTTCGCGCTCAAAGCGCCATACAAGGGCGCCTCCTGGTCCCCGGTTTTGCCGCTGCGGAGCTGTCCGGCGATTCGCAGCAGGTTAAGCAAGTCCAGGCGCCAAAGTTCAATCTGGAGGGCTAAGGCCGGCTTGCCTTGGATAAAACTGGCCAGTTTATTGAGTATACCCTGCCAGTGAAGGGAGAGAGCGCGATCAAGGGTAGACAGGTTGGATCCCTGGGCTCGCGTCTCTTCGATGGCACTCTGATAGTCGGTGGTCAGCAATAGCGAAAACAGTTGTTCCAGCGACCCGGCTTTGATCAACTCGGCCCAATCTTTGGGCTGCAGCATGCGACTATGCATGCCCTTTAGACGCGCGTTGATATAGCCAAGATCCCCGGGCACGCTATTCTTTAGCCTCCGGCAACTAGACAGCCCCCGGCAGGGTGTTCCAGAGGAGTTCCGCCGCTTTTCCGACAAGGAGCGGCCAAGCTTTTTCCAAGCGATCCGGAAGGGTGTCGCGCACTTCAATTTTGCCGTCCGTGGTCTTTGCCAGCAACCCGGGAGGAAGGGTTTCGTCCTGGATGACCCTCCTTCCAAGATCACTGCCCAGGAGTTTTTGATCGAGGGGGTGGACGGTAAATACCCACGAATCCTCTGAATGCTGGGACTGCGGCGCCCCAGTGCGGCCTTCTTCATCGAAATCTCTTGCCAATCGCAAGAAAACCTCCGGGTAGCGCGCATCTTGGCGGAAATCAGCGAGAGTTTCCTTGGCTTTGGTCAGTGCGACCTGCAGCCAACGAGTCTTCTCTTCCAAGATCTGGGTTTGTCCCTTCAAGGCTTGGGTTTTCTTGCTCTTCTCCATCTCTGCTTCTGACCAATGCTGCCAGCGGAGATCTGCTTCGGCGAGAGCTTTCTCGGCCAAGTGGCGTGCGGCTTGGACGGTTTCTTGAGCATAGGATCGGGCTTCTTCTAAGATCCGTTGCTGTTCGACGGCAGCTTCTCCCTCCAGCAAACGGATCAGAGCATCGTTCATCGCTTAGGCCAGGATCAGGATCAAGAGGGCGACAACGAAGCCGAGAATAATCATCGTCTCGGGGATCGCCTCAAGGATGATCAGAAGACCGCCAACCTCAGGCCTCTCAGCCAAGGTTCCGGCTGCCGCAGCGCCGATGTGAGCCTGCGCATAGGCCGAACCGAGAGCAGAGAGACCGACCGCAAGGGCTGCGCCAATCGCCTTCCAACCGGTGGAACTTGATGCGGCTTGCTGCGCTGCTGCAGGGTCAGTGGTGGTTTCTACAGCCATGGCGAAAGGCGCGATGGCACAGAGGACCACCAGGGCTAGCAGTGTGGCAAATAGCACTTTCTTCATTCTTATGCTCCTTTCTGGATGGCTTTCGCCAATGGTTTGTAAGGATTTCCAGAATACTCGTGGTACCTGAATTTGGAGAAGAATTCAACGAAGTGAAGACGGGCGGACTGAACGATCGGACTGATGATCGCCAGGGTAAGGAAAAGAAGGTGACAAATAGCGCCCACGATGAATCCAATGATTGGGTTGCCCATCAGTCCGC
Source organism: bacterium (assembly GCA_037131855.1). Classification (GTDB taxonomy): domain Bacteria; phylum Caldisericota; class JANLFM01; order JANLFM01; family JANLFM01; genus JAPLHV01. The sequence goes on along the minus strand of JBAXQG010000035.1, from coordinate 2,423 downwards.
CGATCTGGTTGGCAGCGAAGGCAAGGTAGACCGAGGCGACACCGATTCCCATGAGACGAGAGTAGGACAGAATGTTGCCAGTGGTGGAAAGCGGCTCGGTGATCCCGGTGATGGGCCCTTTGATGGCAATCACCCCAATCCAGCCGATGACTAGCAATCCAAGGCCGAGATAGAGGAGGAAAGACGGTAAAATGCCGGTTCCGGCGAGAAGGGCCAGGAGTAGGCCGATGATCCAACCCAAGAGAGAGCCGGCCTCGACGGCTTCCCGGTAGGCTCGTTCACGCAGTGCCATGACGATCTCCAGGATAAAGCCGAGGAAGATCTGAATCACCCCGATGGCCAAGGAGATGACCAGAAAAGCCAGGATCCCAAGTTGTGTCTCACGGTTGATCAAGAGCGGATGGATGCCGAACGCTTCCCCGAGGGTGCCAAAGAACTCGCCGAAGAGAACCCCGAAAAAAATGGTCCAGGCTGCGCAAATGAGGCCGATCTGAGCAACCGAGCGCATTGTCCCGGGCTTGCTGCGAAAAAAAAGAAAGAGCAAGGGGATCAGGAAGAGGAGACCATAGCCAATGTCGCCAATGATCAAACCAAAAAAGAGGGGAAAGAAAAAACCGACGATCGGCGTGGGGTCGACGCGGTCGTAGCGAGGAGGCCGGAAGACGGAAAGCAATAGCTCGAAGGGCTTAAAGAAGGGATTGTTTTGCAACAGCACCGGAGCCTTCTGCAATTCATGCTCGCTGGTCTCCAGAAGTTGGAGCGTCACTTGGTTGGAGAAGGCTTGCTCCAGCCGGGAGCGGAATGAACTCACTTGCAGGGTTGGGATCCAACCGGAAAGGAAAAAGGCAAAGTGCGAACGACCGGCGACCTGCAAAGCTTTCTCCCGCTCGATCAGATCCAGTAACTGAGCCTTGGCCTGCTCGAGATTGGCGCGCTGTTCAACAGCGATTCGGGCGAGCTCGCGGGTGAGTCCCTCGATCTCCTCCGGCAATTCAGCTAATCGCTGCGTCATCCGTTTTGCCCGGTCCGCGGCTGGGAGGTCTTCATCGCCCGAAGGCAACCGCAATTCGGCGAATCCATGCTGCTGGAGAGCGGCTCGGACAGAAGAGGCATCGCTCTTGGGGTAGGCGATGACCTGTGCGGTGAGGCCTTCCTCAATGGTCTGGGAAACCCATTCGATTCTTCCGGCGAGTTCCTTCTCCAATGAGTTTTGCAGTTTTGCCAAGTTTACCCGCTCACGGGGCAAGGAGAGGAAACCGAGAGCTTCTAGTCTTGGGCTGGCCTGTAATGCCGACAACAAGGGGAGAAGGACATACAGGGCTTTTCGATAGGTTGCCAAGAAGCGCTTTTCCTCTTCCAGGCGGGAAAGCCGGCTGCGAATGCCGACGACTTCCTGCTCTAAAACTTCAAGAGCCACCAGTGGCCCGGGAGTAGAGTTGGCGGGTTTTCGCGGGAGGAGAAGAAGGAGAGCCTCCAACCGCCCCAGTTCCTTCTCCAAAGGGGGGAGGCTCCGATTCAACTCTTGAGGATCACGATAAGGGGACAGCCCATCCTCGTCGAGTTGCTCCACCTGGAATACACCCTCGCCTTGGATGAATGCCAGCAACTCCGGCAGGAGGGGTTTCTTCCCTGCCAGCAGGAGTTTCCGCATTCGCGTGATCATTCGGCTGGAAGAACCTCCCGTGCGAGAAGCTGTACAGCTTCCTCCATGTTCTTTCCGGCCAGAAGAGCTACTTGGCGCAAAGACTCCGCTATTTGCTGCGCTGCAGCGGACTCTACTTGCTGAGTTTGTGCAGATAACGTTTGCTTGCGCTCCGTCGCCAGTTCATCGATCTGCCGGCGAGTGGCTTCCTCGATGGCGTGGGCTTCCTGATCGGCTTCCTGCCTAATCGCTTGGGCTTGCGCCACCGTTTCCGCTAACGCTGCATCCAACTGCTCTTCGCGTTGGCGAACGGCCAGCAAAGGGTTCGCGGTTCCTGATATGGAATTGATGGGCTCTTTTTTCTCTTTCATGATCTTTCTGTATTGCGTCTGATTCTAACAAACGACTGGCAAGGAAAGCAAAAGGCGGGCATGTCGTCCGCCTTTTGCCGTATGCTCTTCGTACTGTTCGTTACTTCTTGCCTTTTCCTGCTGGTTTTACGATTTTTACGGCGTCCTTCAGCTGCTTGCCAGGAGTGAACTTAGGCACCTTTTTTTCAGGGATGACGATGGCCTGACGAGTGCGCGGGTTAACACCTTTCCGCTTGGCACGGGAGGAAATGGCGTAAGTCCCGAAATTTACGAACTGGACTTTTCCACCCTCTTTCAATACATCCCGGACCAGGGCATGGTAGTTATTGACGAACTCCTCAGCCTGTTTTTTGGTGGCCTCACTCATCTTGGCCAGCTTGTCGATGAACTCCTGTTTATTCATCGAATCA
>JBAXQG010000034.1:0-8284 GCA_037131855.1 bacterium | reverse complement strand
CCTCGAGCGAAGCGAAGGAAAGCGAAGGGCTTAGTCCGGGCCGCTAGTCAACTGCGCCAATCGGAGCGATCTACGGATCAATAAATAAATCTGTCCCCTTTTCGTTTATCCTTCCTTCAGTTCGGTCTTCTTTTCCTCCAACAAGGCCTTGGTCTTTTCAAAGCTCTCCGTAACGAGAACTTTCCCTTTTTCGATCCCTTCCTTCAAAACCTCCGGCATCTTCTCCTTCAGTTCCAAGGCCTTCTCTTTCAAATACTCACGCGTCTCTTCGCCGGATTTTGGCGCGAAAAGAAGGGCTAGGCCTGCACCAATGAGGCCACCAAGGATAAAACCCATGAAAAATCCACCACCATCGTCTCTGGCCATTCAGCTACCTCCTGTTCGATTCAACTGCACATAATAATCCTAACAAAAGGGCTCCCGCTTGTGCAATAATCCGCCATCCCCTACAATGCCGCCGATGCCAAACGGGAAAGCCTTAATCATCACTGAAAAGCCCAGCGTTGCGCGGGATATCGCCAAAAGCATGGGAGGGTTCATCAAAAAAAAAGAAAGCCTGGAGTCCGAGAGCGCCATCATCACTTGGGCGATTGGACACTTGGTCACTTTGGCAGAGCCGGATGACTATGACAAGCGCTACCGATTCTGGTTGTTGGAGCGGCTGCCGATCATTCCCGAGCAATTCCAACTGAAAGTGATCCCCAAGACCGCAGCCCGCTTCGAAGCGATCGCCAGCCTTTTGAAGCGGAAAGAAGTGAGCGAAGTGATCAACGCTTGCGACGCGGGACGGGAAGGGGAATTAATTTTCCGTTACATCTATCAAGAGGCTGGGTGTAAAAAACCAATTCGCCGGCTGTGGCTTTCTTCCATGACCGACTCGGCCATTCGCGCCGGCTTCGGGCAACTGCGGACGGGTGCGGAGATGGACCTGTTGGCTGAATCGGCAAGATGCCGTTCAGAGTCTGATTGGCTGGTGGGGATCAACGCCACGCGCGCCTTCACCCGCCGCTTCGGCATGCTTTTATCGGTGGGACGCGTTCAGACGCCAACCCTGGCTATCCTCGTTCATCGAGAGCTGGAGATTCAAGCTTTTCTTCCGGAAACCTACTTCGAACTCTTCGCCACTTTTACCGCGGCGAACGGCCGATACCAGGGCAAATGGTTCACGCGAGGCAGCGATCGCTTCACTGTCCACCAGGAAGGAATCGAGGTGGAGGCCAAGGTGCAGAACCAACCGGGGATGATCACCTCCCTGGAACGCAAGGAGAGCATCCAGCAGCCTCCCCTACTCTTCGACTTGGCTGAATTGCAGCGGGAAGCAAACCGCCGTTTCAGCTACTCCGCCAAAAGGACTTTGGATATCGCCCAGAGCCTTTATGAGAAGCACAAGCTGATTACTTACCCGCGCACCGATTGCCACTACCTTAGCTCGGACATGATCCCCCAGTTGCCGGCAGTGATCTCCAACCTTGCCAGCGGAGAATGGGAGGAATTTGCAAAAGAGCTGCTCTCCCTTGGCAAGTTGCCGATCAGCAAACGATTGGTCGATGATGCCCGCATCACCGATCACCACGCCATCATCCCCACCCTCTCCAAACCGAAGCTGACTGGCTTGAAGCCGGAAGAAACGCGGATCTTCGATTTGATCGTGCGCCGTTTCCTGGCGGCTTTTTTTCCGGCAGCACGTTGGGAGAACACCCGCTTGGTGACCGAAGTGGAGGGGGAGAAGTTCCGCACCGAAGGGCGTAAGTTGAATGATATCGGGTGGTTGAAGGTTTATGATCGCCCCAACCGGGAAGAATTGCTGCCCGATCTTGGAGAGGGAGAAGCGGTGCAGGTGGTCGAGACCCAATTGGAAGAAAAGCAGACCGCTCCCCCACCCCGCTTCAACGACGCCACCCTTTTGTCAGCCATGGAAGGAGCGGGGAAGCTCCTTGACGATGAGGAGCTGCGGGAGGCGATGAAGGAACGGGGGTTGGGAACCTCCGCGACTCGAGCGGCGATCATCGAGCGCCTGATCGATGTGGAATTCGTTCAGCGTGAAAGTAAAGCGATCATCCCGACGACGAAGGGGATTGAGCTGATCCGGGCCATCGAGATAATCCAGATCCCCGAGTTGGCCTCACCCGAGTTGACTGGGAATTGGGAACACCAGTTGGTGCAGATCGAAAAAGGCCAGACACCATCTTCGCACTTCATGGAGGAGATCGTTCGCTTGACCCGTGAAGTGGTGGAGAAAGTAAAGGAATCCAAGGAAGTAGAAGCCTTCCGCGCCGCGGTCAACGAGCCGCTTGGCAATTGCCCCCTCTGTGGTGGAGAGATCCGCGAGACCAAGATGGCCTACTCCTGTTCAAACTGGAAAGAGCAGGGGTGCAAGTTTGCCATCTGGAAACGGGTCGCCGGCAAGATCCTGACCCGGGGGCAAGCCAATGAATTGCTCAGCAAGGGACGTGTTGGCCCGCTTTTTGGTTTTCGTTCGCGCGCCGGAAAACCCTTCCGCGCCATCCTGGTGTTGCAGGGAGAGAAGGTAGTCTTCGAGTTCCTCAATGACCGTCCCGGCTATGTCCGGAAAGAGAAAGCGGAAGGCGCCGTCGAGGAAGGCGTCAGCGCAACCTTGTCCCCACTCAAGCGGAAAGTGGTTCGCCGGAAAACAAGCGCACTTTCCAAACCTCGTCCTGGCAAGAGTCTTTCCAGCCAAACAGTCGCCAAAGCGCCGGCTGCCAAGAAAACCGCACGAAAAAGAACGGTTGTTAGCAGTGCAATAAGCAAGGGGACTGCAGCAGTTGACAAGGCCGATGCGGACAAAGAAACCCTTCCCAAAAAGGCACCTCGACCCCGCAAGAGCCGGCTAGCTGGAGAGGAGAAGAAGGAAGAGCAAACATGACCCTTCTTCAAGTTCTTGTACTGTCGATTCTCCAAGGCCTGACCGAGTTTCTCCCCGTTTCTTCCTCCGCCCACCTGGTGCTCGTCCCGGCCTTGCTGGGGTGGCCGCACGCGCCTGTGACACTCGATGTAGCCTTGCATTTCGGAACGCTCTTGGCATTAATCGTCTATTTTAGGAAGGACATCATCCTTCTGCTGAAAGCTTTTTTCTTCTCCTTGAACAGGCGCCACACCTTCAACGAGGAAGAGAAAACCTATGTGCGGCTGGTTTGGTGGATCATTTTGGGCACCATCCCAGTGGTTGTGGTGGCCCTGGTCTTCAAGAAGAACATCGAAGCCGCTTTCGCTTCGGCCATTCCCTCCGCCATCTTCCTTTTGGTAACAGGAACTTACATGGCCTTGGCGGACATCTTCGCCACGCCTCGAAAAGCCATCGGGCAGTTAAATACCGGCAGCGCTCTGGTCATCGGCATCTCCCAGGCAATCGCCTTGCTTCCCGGCATCTCTCGTTCCGGAACAACTTTGTCCACCGGCATGTTCTTCGGACTGAAACGGGAAGACGCCGCCCGCTTTGCCTTTCTCCTGGCGATTCCAGCGCTTTTTGGGGCCTTTTTATTGGAGATCGTTACGGTCCCGTTGGGCAATCTCTCCATCTGGCTGATGCTCCTCGGGATTGCCGTCTCCTTCGGCGTGGGCATTCTATGCATCCATTTCTTCCTGCGCTTCCTGAAGAAATATCGGTTGCTCTGGTTCAGCGCCTACTGCTGGGCTTTCGGCCTCTTTGCGCTCATCGTGCTGCTGTGGGGATAGGCGGAACCCGATGAAGGTCTATATCTCCGCCGACATGGAAGGAATCTCCGGGATCGTTTCCTGGGAACAAGTCACCGAATCTCATCCAGAATATGCTCGCAGCGTCATTTTGATGCTGCGCGAAGTCAATGCTGCGATTGAGGGCGCTCTTTTGGGAGGGGCCGATGAGATCCTGGTCAACGACTCGCACGCTTCGATGCGCAACCTTCCCATCGAGGAACTGAACCCCCGCGCTTTGCTTCTTTCCGGCAACACCAAGCCATTTTCCATGGTCCAGGGCGTGGAAACCGGATTCGACCTGGCTTTCTTCCTCGGATACCATGGAGCCGTGGGAAGCAACCGAGCCATTTGCGACCACTCTTACTCGTCCAGTTCGATCTTTTCCGTCTCCCTCAACGGGCAAGCGATGAGTGAAACGGGGATCAATGCCGCCCTTTGCGGATTCTATGGGGCGCCGGTGGCCCTGGTCTCGGGAGACGAGGAAACGGTTGGTCAAGCCCACACCCTCCTTCCTGACATAGAGACGGTGGCCGCCAAACGAGCTATTGGCCGCTTCGCCGCCATCTGCCGCCACCCGCAACTGGTTCGTGAAGAGATTCAGCAGAAGGCGCGGCGCGCAGTAGAAGAAGCGGTTCGTTTCCACCCCTATTGCCTGACTCCGCCAATTCAAATGGAGATCGTCTTTTCCCAATCGAGCAAGGCTGACTTTGCTGAACTGCTTCCCGGTTCACGTCGCCTGGACGGCCGCCGGCTGTTCTTCCAAGGAGAGAATATGGCGGAAACTTTCCGCGCTCTGCAAGCTTTCCTGGTTTTGGCTCGCGCCGCCAACTAGCCTATCCGCTCCTGGATTCTCCCATCGGTTCCCACTCTCTCTCCTCGAGGAGGCGCATTTGATACACTAGCGCCATCGCTGCCGGGAGAACCGGGAACAATGAGTCGAAGATAAGAGAACGATCCCCATTCGCGTCCGGGTTCTTCTCCTGGATTGGACGGCCCGCCAACCTCCTCCTCGGCGAGATCCGGGCTCGATGTTGGATGCCGTACAGTGTGGCCATCGTCTCTGGCTTCAAAGAAAGGGTGTGGGTATGAGTCTGCTTGGGTTGGGGATCGATGTAGGCGGCACCAAGATCAAAGGGATCTGCATGAACGAAGCGGGGCAAGTCTTGGCCGAGGCCAATGCGGCTACCGGCAACGGCTCATGCGAGGAAGAGGTGCTGGGGAACCTTTTTTCGGTCATTGACAGCCTGTTGTGCGCGGGGAAAATAGCCTCGATTGGGATCGGCTGCGCTGGACCGGTAGACCCAGTCCTTCAGATCGCGGCAGTCGCGCCGAATATCGCTTTCATGCGCAATTATCCGCTTGGAAGAGTGGTGGAGGCGCGCTACGGTCTTCCCACCCGAATCGAAAATGATGTCAAGGTAGCCGCCCTTGGGGAGCTCTATTTCGGGCAAGGGATGAATGTGCAAGATTTTGTTCTGGTCACCTTGGGGACCGGAATCGGTGGAACCATCGTACACGAGGGCAAGCTGTTGCGTGGGGTGGGGAACGCTGCCGGGGAGATTGGCCACCTGACCCTGGAACCTTTCGGGCCGCTATGCGGCTGCGGAAAATTGGGTTGTTATGAGGCGTTGGCCTCGGGGACAGCCGTTCGACGATCTTTCCTTTTTGCTTTGGGAAGGGGCCGCCACTCGAAATTAGCCAGTCTCCCGTCCGAGGAAATCGACACCGTACGAATCGCTGAAGCAGCGCGGGAGGGTGACCGATTGGCCCGCGAGGTCTTTGAGGTTTCCGCTTTTTACACCGGACTGGCTCTTTCCTACTTGGTTGTTCTGCTGAATCCGCAACGGATCATCATCGGAGGGGGGATGTCCGACGCCCTCGATCTGATGTGGGAAAAGATTCAAGAGACTTTGACCCTGCACGCCATGGATTACCCGTTGCGACAAGTGGAAGTGGTTCCTTCCGGTCTGGGTAACCGCGCCGGCGTGTTAGGCGCCGCGATGATGAGCATCCGAACGATCCTGCCGGAAAATCGATAGAAATACTACGGAAGCAAGCCTTGCTCCTGCATGGACTGTGCTGCCTCCAGCGCGCCAAGGTAGACGTGGTCGAAACCCAACCCCCCCTGCAGGTAAACCGCGTAGGGAGGAACCATGGGGGCATCGCAGCTAAGCTCCGAGGTGGCGCCGCTGATGAAAGTCCCGGCCGCCATGACGATCGAATCCTCGTATCCCGGCATGCGGCACGGAACAGGGGTTGCCCTGGAATCCACCGGTCCGGCCCGCTGTATCCCACGAGCGAAAGCCAGAACCCGCTGGGGGGTCTCCAGCAAGATCGTCTGAATGGAATCATTGCGCTCCTCCCCTGCTTCGGGCGAGACCTGAAAACCAAGACCGGCAAAGAAACGAGAAGCGAAAACTGATCCCTTCAAAGCTTCACAGACCAAGAGAGGCGCTAGAAATAAACCCTGGAAGAACGGGCGGAGAAATCCTTCGGTAGCCCCCAGTTCTTTGCCCAACCCTGGCGCGTAGAGCTCCTCGGCCACTCTTGCGACGGTTTCGGCATTCCCCGCCAGATAGCCACCCGTGATCGCCAAACCGCCACCTGGATTTTTAATCAGCGAGCCGCACAGCAAGTCAGCCCCGTAGGCAGTGGGTTCATGCGGACGAACGAACTCTCCATAGCAGTTGTCGACCAACAGGCAAGCCTCGGGCATCCCCTCCCGCAGTATGCCAAGATCCCGGCGAAGCTCTTCCTCGGTCGGGCCTGGACGGATTCGATAGCCTCGCGAACGTTGCAGAAAATAGAGATCGGCTGGAGGCATTGAACCAAGGCGGCCTTCACCAATGAGAACCTCTACTCCCTTCTTGGCAAGCCAGGAGAAGGTGGGGCGCAACGATTCATAGGGCTCCCCGTACCAGCAGACAACCCGCCTGCCGGGCGACAGCAAGGCGCGCAAAGCGCAGGCCATCACATGGGTTGCGGAAACGAATTGGACGCGCACCAAGGCATCTTCCGCTTCCACCGCCAGAGCAAATACGTTCTCCAGCGCTTGCCGGCCAAAATCGCCGATGCCATAGCCGGAGGAACCCTTCAGATGCGCTTCGTCGATGCCGGCCTGGTGAAATGCCTCAAGAACTCGGGTGAACACCACGCGGCGATGCCCTTCCAGCCGGCGAAACTCTTCCTGTGACTCGGCCTCTGCTTTTTCAGCCAACCGGGTCAAGCTGTTATCAAGCATCCCTCTCAGAGATTTCCAGCGTTTTCTCCGACCGTTCCTTTCTTTGGCGATCACGCTCCACCAGCGCAAGAGCGCAAAGCTCTTCGAGGTGATCGCCCCGCGTGGCGGAGACGGCCAGGGACGGGGTATTGGCTCGCAGGAGAATCGTCAGCCAGGGTGAATAGCCTGCGGCAGCATGTTCGGTCAAATCCAGCTTGTTGACAAGGGTCCAGAGGGGACGATCGTGCAAGCCGAGGGTGGCAATCACCTCGCGAGCCACAGCGATATGCTCCAGCGCTTTGAGGTCTGAACCATCCACCACCAGCCAAATCAGATCGGCATCCTGAGACTCCTCCAGGGTAGCGCGAAAAGCAGTGAAGAGATGGTGAGGAATCTTCCTGATCAAGCCAACGGTGTCGGAGAGGAGGATGTCGGAAGTTCCCTTGAGCAGGCGAACCTTGGGATCCAGGGTGGAGAAGAGCTTGGAAGAGATGACTGTCTCACTGCCCGTCAAGGCTTGGAAGAGGGAAGATTTCCCGGCGTTGGTATAGCCAAGCAAGCTGATCATGAATAGATCTTTTTTACGACGGCTGCCTCGAATCAGCGAACGATTCTTCTTCACCTTCTCCAGGTCGCCTTTCAGCCGATGAATGCGCGCCCGCATCAAACGACGGTCGACCTCCAGCTTGGTCTCCCCGGGGCCGCGCGTGCCGATCCCTCCGCCCAGCCGGGAGAGCTGCCGCTGGCTCCCAACTAATCGAGGCAAGAGGTATTGCAACTGAGCGAGCTCCACCTGGATCTTGCCTTCTTTGGACTGCGCCCGCCGGGCGAAAATATCCAGGATCACCTGGCTGCGGTCGATGACTCGCACCTGAAGCTTTTCTTCCAGATTTCGCAGTTGGCTGGCGCTGAGTTCATCATCACAGACCACCAGTGTCGCTCCGCGCTCCTTGACCATCTCCTTCAGCTCTTCGACCTTCCCCTGCCCAAGATAGGTTCGAGGATCCGCTTTTTCGCGGTGCTGCGTCATCGTCTCCAACACCTCGCCGCCTGCTGAAACAACCAATTCCTTCAGCTCGCTCAAGAGGTGAAGGGTTTCGTAGGGGTCGCGCTGCGGCGGGTCAATGGCCATCAATATGACCTGCTCACGCTCCTCTTGGATGGATATTGTTGTAGGTTGGGTCAAAGCTCAGGGGGTTGCTGCGCCTAAAAGGATGGAAAGTCCTTTTTCGTAGGCCGGGTCTTTTCCATCCGCAATATCCTGTGCGGTGGGGATTGCCTCAAGATCCGGCGAGATCCCCTTCTTATGGATAGATTCCCCGGAAGGGGTCAGGTAACGAGCGGTGGTGAGGACCAGCGCGCTTCCTTGCG
>JBAXQG010000033.1:0-8579 GCA_037131855.1 bacterium | reverse complement strand
CCGCCGGAGTCCTTCAGGCCGATGATCCGGGGGTGGTCGGCGAGGCGTTTGACCAAAGTGGCAGAGAGGTTGAGGCCGGTGTTGGCCGGCATGTTGTAGAGCAGCAAGGGGATCGTTGAAGCGTCGGCGACAGTCCGGTAGTGGCGCTCCAGCGCGGCCTCGCTCATGCTCCCTTTGAAGTAGTGAGGCGGCAAAACCAACACGGCGTCGACCCCCAGATCGGCTGCTTCCCGCCCGCGGCGGATAGCTTCGGCGGTCGACTCAGCGCCGGCCCCGGCCACCACGATCTTCCCTGGCGCGGCTTGATTGCGTACGCACTTGATCAATTGGGTCCGTTCCCCATCGCGAAGAAAGGGAAACTCACCGGATGTACCCAGCACCACGTAACCAGCCAGGCTGATTTGATTGTAAGCGTGCAGGTTGAAAGCGAGAGCCTCCCAGTCGATCGCTCCACCGGCCAGGAAGGGGGTGGCCAGCGCGGGGAAGACCCCGTGAAGAGTTATCGCCCCACCTCCAGCCCGCCAGCCATGACTTCGTTAAAGATTTCCATGGCGACCGGCAAATCAAGATGGGCGCCCAGCTCCACCATGGTCGCGCTGATGTGAGTCAACGCGCGCCGCAACTCAACGGCCGTGACATTCCCCAGATGACCCATGCGGAAGGCCAAGCCCTTCGTCTGGGCCAATCCTCCGGCCACAATCACGCTGCGGCGGGCCAATCCTCCCCGGAAGGAAATGTCGTCCAAGCCGGCTGGGTAGCGCAGGCAGGAGACGGTGGAGGCAGCCACATCCTCCTCGGCCAGCGGGGTAAAACCGATCGAGCGCAGGGCGGCCCGCACGGCTTGCCCTTGGACCCGGTGGCGGAGGTAGCGCGTCTCCAGCCCCTCGGCGAAAAGCCGCTGCATGGCGATGCGGTAGGCCGTCACCATGTTCACCGGCGGAGTGGCGAAGTAGCGGGAGGGATCCTCCATCACCGGCAACCAGTTCAGCGCGTCGGCGTAGAAAGCCGGGATCCTCGGCATTGCCCGGCGAGCGGCCAGAGCGCCTTCTCCCATTGCCAGCAGGAACAGGCCGGGGGGGAGTCCAAGGGCTTTCTGGCTTCCGCTAAAGACAAGGTCGATGACATAGGCGGGGTCGCCGTAAGTCTTGCTCATCTCTTCCTCGATGGCTCCTGTGGCACAGACCCCATCCAGCAGGAAGAGAGCGCCGTGCGCTTTGACCAGGGGAACCAGGGAGGGCAGGTCTGCTTCCACCCCGGTAGACGTGTCGACATGGGTGACAGCTACGGCCTGGTACCGTTGGCTTTGGAGAGCAGCAGCCACCTCTTCGGCCGGCACGCGTTGCCCCCAGGGGGCGGAGAGGAGATCCGCCTGAATCCCAAAGGCGGCGGCAATTCGGGCGAAGCGGTCGCCGAAGAAGCCGTGGCTGACCACTAGCAAGCGCTCCCCCGGCGCTACCGTATTTACCAGAGCCATCTCCATGGCCAAGGTGCCGCTTCCGGCGAGGAGGAAGACCGCTCCTCCGGTCAATTGAAAGATGCGGCGGGTTTGACTGAGCGCTTCGGAATAGATGGCCACAAAGCGGGGATCGACGTGAGAAAGTGGCGCCTGCGCCAACGCCTCCAGCACTTCCGCGTCGACCATGGTGGGACCCGGCGCCAACAATAACTCCGAAATAAAGGGGACAGATTTATTTAATTGGTTCCTTTTCATTTCAAGTGGATGACCCTTCTTTAGTATAGTCCAGAAATAAAGGGGACAGATTTATTTAATTGGTTCCTTTTCATTCTAAGTGGATGACCCTTCTTTAGTATAGTCCGAAAGAAAGAAAAGGGGACAGAAGTACCTTTGTTTTTCCGGCAGTCGAAAGGAGCTGTGTCATGTATACTGTCGAACAGGAAATGGCGGCTTCTGCGAAACGCATTTGCAACAAAGCGAAGCAAGTCGGAGCCGCCCCAATCAATAGATCTTCTTTGAGGTGATTGATGAATAGTCCAGCGCGCACGCGCTTGCAGGAAGCGTGGAAGAACACCCCGCCCTGGCGCAGAGTTCTGTGGCTGGGGATGGTGGCAGCCGGCACGTTAGCCTTGGTGGCTGCTCTCTTTTTTGTCTTCAGTTTTCCCAGTACGATCGGTTTCTACCGTGTGAACGGCGCTTACCAGCCGGCCTTCTGGCTGGTAGGGGGGTTGACCGCTCTAATCCCCCTCCTGGCTGTTTTGGATCTATGGATCCAGGCTCACCGCAAGCGGGGGAAGCCTCATCTGCCGGGAGCGGGGATCTGGGTCATCAGCGGGCTTGGCTTAGTTCTGGCCGCGGCTCTCTTCCTTTTCCTGGGGACCGGCCCCAACGCCGGCCTCTCCTACCAGCCAGCTCAGTTGCTCCTGGCCGAGGGCAGCAGCGCGAGCGGCGTCCCCAACATGGCAGTGGTCTTCTGGACCCCCCAACCCTCGCAGCACACCCTTCAATGGGGCAAAGCGGGAGAAGGACGAACCATCGTCGAGGAGGCGGCTCAGCAAGAGCACACCTTCATGCTGCGGGAGTTGGAGGTCGACAGCGACTATTGGTATCAAGTAGATCAAGGTCCGGTGGTGCGCTTCCGCACTCCTCCGGGTGGAGAGCAACCATTGCGCTTCGCCGTCGGTTCGGATGCCCACGTCGGCTCCTCGTCCAGTCGTGGCGACCTGACCGCCAAGATGCTCAACCAGATCGGCGACCCTGCCCATGGCTTCAGTCTCTTCTTCCTCCTGGGTGACATGGTCGACTTCGGCTTTCGCAATGCCGAGTGGAACGAAGCGGTCGCGTTGTTCGCCCCGACCACTGGGCAGGCGCCCTTCCGCCCGCTGTTGGGCAATCACGACACCCTCTTCGGCGGTGCGGCTCTCTTTCAGCGCTACTACTATCCGACTGGAATGGATCTAAAAGAAGGTTCCCGGGCATGGTTTCGCATCGACAGCGGGCGCGTTCATTTCCTCTGCTTGGATCTGGAATGGAGCGCCGAGAGCCTTACCGGGGAGCAGCTAGCTTGGCTGGAAAAGCAGTTGGCTTCCATCCCAGCCTCTGATTGGACCGTGGTCTTGGGTCACGGCTTTACTTATGCTTCCGGCAACGATTACCAGGGCTGGGCCTGGTACGACAACCCGGAGACGATCGCACCGCTGGCGCCCCTCTTCGAGAAGTACGCCGTGGATCTCGTTCTGGCCGCTCATGTACACCACCTGGAAGTATTGGAGAAGAACGGGGTGACCTACGCCCTCACCGGCCCTTTCGGCGGCAAGCCTGACCTCGAGCTCTCCTACCAATCGCCGTTTAGCATCTGGAGTGAAGTGGGGGCAACGGCCTTCCTGGACATCACTTTAGGCGCCGGCAACGGAACCCTGACCTTCCGCGATCCCGAGTTCCAAGAGATGAAGAGCTTCTCCCTGACACCCTAACCGAGCCCCTAGGCGAGGCAATTTAGGAGTTGCGGCGCTCAGCCATCGGAAAGCACCCCTTCGAAGGAGAATCCTTCGGCGAAGAGAACGCGGCAGGCATCCACCACTTGCGGATCGAAGGAGACGCCGCGCCCCTTCTGCAGTTCCTCCAGTCCGACCTCGCTCCCCAAGGCGGGTCGGTAGGGGCGATGCGAGCAGATCGCCTCCATCACGTCAGCCACCATCATGATGCGCGCTTCCAGCAGGATTTGTTCTCCCTGCAGGTGACGCGGGTAACCGGAGCCGTCCAGACGCTCGTGGTGTTGCAGAACGATCTCCGCCACCGGCCAGGGGAACTCCACTTCCCGCAGGATCTCGAAGCTGGCCTGGCTGTGCCCTTGGACCATGAGCATTTCCATCTCGTTCAGCTTGGCCGGCTTGCTGAGGATCTCGGAAGGGATGGTGATCTTGCCGATGTCGTGGAGGGAGCCGGCTACCTTCAAACCTTGCAAGGAGTCTGCGGCCAGCCCCAACTTCTCGCCGATGCGCAGGGCCAGTTCGGTGACCCGCTTCTGGTGTCCGGCAGTGTAGGGGTCTTTCTGGTCCAGGAGAGAAGAGAAGGCATTGACCGTGCCCTCCAACGTACGACGCAGTTGCTGGAGGTGATGGCGCAGCTCCTCTTCGGCTTGCTTGCGCTCACTGATGTCACGGGCAAAGGCGAAGTTGTAGCCGGTTCCCTGGAATTCCAGGTAGTTCAGCGAGATTTCCACCGGGTAAAAGTGGCCGTCCTTGGCCCGGTGGGTGGTCTCGATGGTCATCGCCCCCCGTGCTTGCAACTCTTGCCAGTGGGGCAGCCAAACCTCCGGTTGAAAGGCCGGGTCGAGTTCCTCCACGCGCATGCCAAGCAATTCCTCGGCACTGTACCCGGTGGATCGGCAGGCTGCCAGGTTGACGCGCAGGAAACACCCTTCCTGATTAACCCAGTAAGTGGCGGTAGAGGCGTGATCAACGGTGAACTGAGTCAACTGAAGGGCTTCACTGGTTTTCTGCCGGCTGATCGCTCCTCCGATGCTTCCAGCGACTGCGGTCAGGATGGCCAGCTCGTTGTCATTCCATTGCCGCTCCTGGCGGCAATCATCAAATCCGATGAATCCCCAGAATCTCCCCTCGATGCGCACCGGCACAACCACAATGGAGACGATCCCTTGTGGCTCCAGGAGAGCTCTCTCGTGCAGGGTTAAATCCCTCACCAAGCCACGGATGGGCCGGTCGGCAAAGAGCTCGGCGTACCAACGGGGAACGTCCCGGCGATAGGAGACATTTTGCAGACCAGGGTTGGGCAATTGGGGGGCGATCCCTTCTCGCACCCACTCAAAACGTTGGCTGCAAAAGACCTCGCCGCTGATCGCATCCTGGTGGTTTTCGAAGATGTAAACGCGATCCACATCCACTCCTTGACCCAAGCTGTGCAGCGCTTCCTGCACGCCCTCCTGGAAAGAGGAGCGGGTCACCAAGGCGTCCACTGCCCGGGCTACGCTTTCCAGCAGACGATCTCGCCTGGCCAAGGACTCCTCGGCCCTCTTTCGACGAGTGATATCACGGGCAATGGTGATGACTACTTTCTGACCAAAGTAGACGCCTGGGTAAAGATGAACCTCCTTGGGGAATTCCTGTCCATCGGACCGTTGTCCCCAAAACTCCAGTTGCTGCGGCTCCCCGGCGAAGGCGCCCTCGACCGCTGCCTGCGCCGCAGCCAAGTCGTTGCGGCCGGGAGCGGCAAGAGCTTCCAGGGTGCGTCCCAAAAAGAAGGAGCGGGGGTAGCCGTACATCCGCTCGGCGCCAAGATTCACATCGAGAAAAAGACCTTGCTGATCTTGGATATAAATAGCCTCAGCCACGCTTTGAAAAAGGCCGCGGTAGCTCGCCTCGCTGGCCGCCAAGGCTTCCTCGGCGCGTTTGCGTTCGCTGATGTCGTGGCCTTGCACCAGGCGGCCGATGGCGCGGCCGCGCTGGTCGCGCAAAGGAGAAATGCGCAGGTCAAAGTGCTGCTGCTCTTGTGAGCCCCTTTCGATCCTGATTTCCTCGGATGCTTCGATCACCCCGCGAAAACGCGTTACGAGCGCCGGCCAACGAGACAGCACCTCGGCTGCCGGACGGCCAATGGCTTGACGAGCCGGCATCTCCAGAAAAAACTGGGCGGATCGATTCAGGTCAACCACGCGGCCTTGGGTATCGAGTACCAGGACAGCATCCTTCAGGTTCTCCATCACTGCCGCTCGAGCGATCGGGGTAAGTTCCAGCAACCGGAAGCGGTAGAGAGCCCAAAGACCGGCCAGTCCGGTGATGACGAAACTGAAGGGCAACAGGTCAAGCCCGGGAAAGATGCTCAACCGCAATAGGGTTAGGATCCCGACAACCAATGGGAAGAAAGCGCCGACCAGTATCACCAAAGCCTGGCTTCGATAGATGGAGACCGAGCGGATAGCTGCTTGTAGGCAGATCCCCATCCCCATTAGGATCAATAGGAAATTGTAGACGAAGTTCAGTATAAAAAGAGGTCCATAGCTCGGCTGAAAAAGAAACAATCCATCTCTCTCTAAGAGCGCAACATGCGAATAAAAGAGACCATGCCAGGGGTTGGTCCAGACTGCCAAGACCGTCACAAGGGGAACGATGAGGAGTACAAGCCAGCGACGGCCGGAGAAGATGCGTTCGAAGCCGGCATATCGAGCCATGAACAGAACCCAGGCTGGTCCGATGAGGACGATGCCCAAGTATTCGATGCGGATCCACCACAGAATCATTCCGAGGTCGGCCGTGCTCAGCTCCAGCGTATAGATGGCCGCATACCAAGCCACCGTTCCCATCAACAAAGCCAGCCAGTCCGCCCCAGGAGAGGGGCGGCGTTTCCAGGCCGAGACCCCGATGATCAAGGAGACAATAGCCGCGCCTAATGTAAAGAAAGCGTAGGGATTAATTTGCCAGATCAACTGATCCTCGACAACAAATCTCTCATAATCACAAGCCGCTCATCTCCATCCAGTTCTCGTCCAATGCAAGCTCACACAATACAAGCTCGCACAATACAAGCAAGTATATCGATTATGGTCCCTGCCAGGAAACAGCCCGATCTCATGAAACATGCATTCTTTTTATCGGTCCCCTCCAGGAGGTATGATCAAGGCAATTTCCAGCACAGGAGGGCTTCGATGTTTTGTCTTGATGCGGGTGTGATCGCTGAACGACAGGTTGCCAGAAGGCAACGAGAGGGGAACCGTTCTTCTCCGCTGGAGGCGGATGATCCTTTGCTCACAAGGCATCAAAATGCCTGGAATAAGCAGAGCCAAGACGCGCCAGGAAAGGCAGTGCAGGGCTGATGCCGGTCTTCGTCCCTCCTTCCTTGTTGGTCACTTTGCTCGAGTCTCCCGAACCGTCTCTGCGGTGGCGCACTTGGGTGGAGGCGTTGCGGCAAGATCCGCAGGCGCCTCAAGCCCAAGCTGACTGGTCCGCCATCCCAGCCGCTTCGCGCACCCAAGCTTTGCTGGCAGAACGTGACAAAGAAGGGGAGATTCCCCTTCACCCCTATAAAAAATGGCAAGGCGCGCATTGGGTGTTGGGTTTGCTGGCGGAGATGGGTTACCCGCATGGCGACCTTTCCCTGGTCCCCTTGTGGAAACAAGAGTGCGCGTGGCTGCTGAGCGCCGACCACCAGCGCGGCATCCAAACGGTCGATGGCAGAACAAGGCGTTGCGCCTCGCAGGAGGGTTTCGCTCTTTTCTCCTCGCTTCGTTTGGGGTTGGCCGACCAAAACAGCGAAGAGTTGGCCGAACGCCTGCTTGGCTGGCAATGGCCGGATGGAGGCTGGAACTGCGACAAGCGCCCCCAAGCTCACCATTCTTCGTTCATGGAAACTCTTCTGCCGATGCGCGGCTTGGCTCGTTTCGCCGATGCCAGCGGCGATCCGCGCGTGCGAAAGGCAGTGGAGCGAGCTGCTGAAGTCTTCCTCAAGCGGGGCCTTTTCCGGCGAGAGAGCGATGGGTCGGTCATTGACCTCTCTTTCCTAAAGCTGCATTGGCCGGTCTACTGGCATTACGACATCTTGGCCGGATTGAAAACGATGGCGGAATCAGGTTTCCTGGGCGATCCGCGCTGTAACGAAGCCCTCGATCAGTTGGAGGGGAAGCAATTGGCAGACGGCGGCTTCCCTGCGGATGGCAAGTTCTACCAAGTCACAGAGCGCGGTATCTCCGGCCGCTCCCGGGTAGATTGGGAGCCGAGCGGAGGGAAGAAAACCAACCCCTGGGTTACGGTAGACGCACTGGCTGTGCTTCATCTCGCGGGCCGGTGGAAACCACCCCACTCATGGCTGATCCCCGGATCGCGGATTGAAGAATCTGCCTCTCCATTACCCGGCGGGTCCAATGGGGAGACTTCGCAAGGAGCCCAAATCAAAGAAAAGAGCAACTTTCAAATCCCACCAAGGGGAGGCAAGGGATGAACCTGCCAAGGAGCGAAAGGGATGCCTGAAAAACGCATCCTCATCATCGGCGCCGGCATGGCCGGCTTATCTGCTGGCTGCTACGCCCAGCGCAACGGCTTCCGCAGCCGCATTTTGGAGATGCACGACAAGCCCGGCGGGCTGTGTACAGCCTGGCATCGGAAGGGCTACACCATCGAGGGCTGTCTGCATTGGCTGGTCGGATCCGGACCGCGCAACGCCTTTTACTCGCTCTGGCAAGACCTCGGCGCGCTGGAGGGGCGGGAATTCCTCACCCAGCCCGAGTACTTGCGGCTGGAGCGTCGGGAAGGGGAACCGCTGGTTTTTTGGTCCGACCTGGATCGGTTGGGTGAAGAGCTGCTGCGGTTGGCGCCGGAGGATCGCCTTCCCTTGGGAGAGTTTCTCTCCGACTGCCAAGCCTTGGCCCGGATGCGCATCCCGACCCCGGATAAACCGATGGATTTGATCAGCCCCTTGGAAATGGTAAAACTGGGGGTGCAAGCCGCTCCTTTCTTGCGCCTAGCTGGAAAGTGGGGCAAAGTATCGATCGACGCCTTTGCCCAGCGCCTGCGCAATTCCTTCCTGCGCGATGGTTTCCGCCAATTGTGGTTCCCCCAATCCCAGATCTTCTTCCTGATGATGACTTTTGCCTGGCTGCACAACCGCGAAGCGG
>JBAXQG010000032.1:0-8607 GCA_037131855.1 bacterium | reverse complement strand
CACTTGATCACTTGATTGCCCCCGGCAATTTGATAGCCCCCGGCAACTTGATAGCTCCCGGCAGGGTGTCCTATCCATCTTTGGTCAGCGAAGCTCAGCGGGGTCGACCTGGCCGGCCCGGGTTGGGTAGAAGCGGGCGTTTCCTAGCGGCAGGATCACTTGCCCATCCACCAGCAGTTCACGGCCGCGTTGCATGCTGAATACCGGCTGTCCAAGCACTTCGCGCCCGTGAAAGAGCGTATACCCAACATGGCTGTGCATCTCCTGATGGGTCAAGGTGTGCCGGCGTGAGGGGTCAAAGAGGACCAGGTCGGCATCCGAGCCTGGCGCGATCAATCCTTTTTGCGGGTAGAGGCCAAACACTTTGGCCGGGTTGGCCGAGAGGATCTTGACCAGACGGGGCAAAGAAATCCACCCCTTGTTGATCCCCTCGTCATAGATCAGAGTCAACACGGTCTCGCACTCCGGAGACCCATAAGGAGCACGGGCGAAATCATCCTCAATCCCCTTGGCCTTGGCGGCGTGATCCGAGCCGATCAGGTCGATGACGCCTTCCGCTACTCCTTGCCAGAGGGCCAAACGATCATTCTCGGTGCGGATCGGGGGACCAACCTTGGCCAATGCCCCGAAGCGCTGGTAGACATCATCATTCAAGCAGAGGTATTGCGGGCAGGTCTCGGCGTAAAGACGCATTCCCTCGCTCTTCAAGCGGCGCACCACATCCATGTTCAGCCCTGCCGAGTTGTGTACCACATAGAGCGGACACCCGGCCACCTGGGCGATGCAGGCGGCGCGGTTGACTGCTTCCGCTTCCAGCCGGTCCGGGTTGGTCAACAGAAACACTTCCTTCTGGGAACGCCCTTCCTTGACCAGGTACTTGTCTTCCAGATAGTCGTTGGCCAATCCATTCTCAGCATGCACCATCAGCAATCCGCCGGATTCGGCGAGAATGTCGGCCGCGGCCATCAACCAATAGTCGTCGGTCATCCACTTCAGCTTGGCGTAAGCCATGAAGATTTTCCCAGAGGTCACGCCCAGCTTGAACATCTCCGGAATGAAGGGGATCTGATTGGGTGCATCAAAAAAACCGGCATGCAGGCTAAAATCCAGTACCGATTGGGCCAAGCCCTGCTCTTTGAACGATCGGATTGTCTCCAGCATCGGCTGTCCAGGCTTGACATAGGCGTAGTGGATCATGTGCGTGGTCCCGCCATAGGCGGCAGCCAGCGCGGTGTTGTCGATCAGATCTTCGTAGACTGGGTGGCTATGCGGATCGATGATTCCGGGGAAGACCAGCAGACCTTCGGCGTTGCGGCTCTTCTTTCCCTCGCGGGGATCAATAGCGCTTGTCACGGCAGCGATCTTCTCTCCCTGGACGGCCACATCGGCCTTCCGCACGCCGCTCTCGCTCACCACCAGGCCCCCGTGGATTACGTAATCATACATCAGTCATTCGCTCCTTCCGGTAGGTTCATAGCAGGACACGCTGCCGCGAGCTGTCTAGCTGCCGCGAGCTGTCTAGCTGCCGCAGACCGTCTAATGGCCGGCGATGCACTCGATCTCTACCATTGCCTCAGGGTCAGGAACAGCGGACACTTCGGCGCAGCTTCTCGCCGGGTAGTCTCCTTCAAAGAAGGAGCAATAGGCCTCATTCATTCTCCCGAAGAGCTTCATGTCAGTAATGAAAACCGTAACCTTCAGCACTCGATCCAGCGAGCTGCCGGCCAATTCCAACTGAGCGCGAATATTCTCCATGGCTTGGCGAGTCTGTGCTTCGATGTCTCCCTTGGCAATCTCACCGGTGGCAAAATTACGGCCAACGATTCCGGAAACAAAAACAAAGGGCCCAAAAGTGACTGCCGGTGAGAACGGCAAGTGTGCTGAGAAAGGCTTTGAGACGATACCTCGGTGATGTTTGCAGCTTTCGCTCATTTCAACCTCGCTTTCATGGAACCGGTTCTTGGTACTGAACTGCTTCAATCATGCTTTTCCTAAGGAACATGGCCGGCTTCAACCCTCGGTCGATTGGGAAAGACAAGCACCGAATCCCTGGCAAGCTATCTTTGGGGGTGGTCCTGATCTTGATCCGCTCATTTGCTGCCACGTCCTGCAGAGAAGGTAAAGCGACTGGTGCGGCCAGCGGCGCCACAACCATGAGCGACAAGCTTCGTTCATGGTTCCATCGACGATGGGAGGGCGAAGGAAGAGGAGAGAAAGCGAGCGATTCGATCCGGTCCGATTCCCCAGCCTGACAAACGTTCCCCCAAGCCCCAGAAAAATGAGGGACGGTAGAGGAATACCCACGGCGCGCTCTCGACGATACACCGGTAGGCTTTCCGGTAGAGTCCTTGCCTGGCTTCGTCGTTTGGCGTGGTGGCGGCTTGGTCGAGCCAGGCGTCCACCTCTGGCGAATGCCAGCCTTGCCACCAGGGGCCAGGAGGGTCGGATCGGAATTTTTCCCGCAAGACTCGAAAGGAGCTCAGCGGGCTAGAATCGAACAGGCAGAGATCTCCGAAGCGCTTGGCCCGCACTTGTTCGGCGTAAAGCTCCCGGGGCGACACGTAGCGGATTTCCAACTGAATCCGAAGTTGCGCCCATTGTTGCTTCAAGGCCACCATCAGCCGCGGCGACTCTGCCGGCTGCGAGGTAGGCGCCATCAAAGTCAGCGACAAACCATCGGCATGCCCTGCCTCTGCCAGGAGCTGGACAGCACGCTCCGGATCATGGCCATAAACGGGGACGGCGGAGTCGAAGCTGTAGTGCCAAGGCGATAGAGGTCCGCCCAAGGGGACGCCGGCGCCTCCCAGTGCCGTTTTTATCAGCTCTTCCCGATCGGTAGCCCAGTTCAAGGCCTGGCGGACCTTCAGGTCTCGAAGAGCCCCGCTTTGGAAATTGCAGAAAAGAACCATGCAGAGAGAACCATCCTGACGCAGGATCTTTTCCTCCCCACTTCCGCTGGTTAAGCCAATCTCAGAAACCAGGTCCGCTTCTTTTCGTTGCCAGGCTTGCTTCCTTTTTTCCGGGTCGGTTTGTTCCCGCCAAAGAAGGCTGGGGAAAGGCAGTTCCTCACGATAGGAGGGGAATCGCTCCATCAGGATCTCTCGCGGTCCCTGATGTCTCAGACGAAACGGTCCGCTGCCCCCTACTTCCAGCTCATCCCGCTCTACCGCCTTCCTGGAGAGAATGGGGATCTCCAACAAAACGCTGAGCAGATCGGCATTGGGGTCTGACAGGGTGATCAGGACAGACCCTTGGTCCAGTTCCTGCCAACTGGCTCCCTGGAAGTAGGAAGCCAGGACGCCGGACGTTCCCAGTTCTCCTCGCCTATCCGGCGCCAAACCTCGTTCCATGGAAAAGAGCACATCGCCGGCGCTTAGCGTTTCCCCATTGTGAAACCGGACGCCCTGATGCAAGTAAAAAGTCCATTGCCTGGCATCCTCGGAGATTTCCCATCGCTCCGCCAAGGCCGGCACGATTCGCCCTTGAAGGTCTCGCCGCACCAGGGATTCGTACACAGCAGCGCGCAGGCTGAGGGTATCGGTGTCATCAGTCATGGCTTGCGGATCCCCCCAATGCAGGGAAGGTTGAAGGATCAGAAGAGGTGCGATCCCATTCATCTTAAGAAAGTCCGGCCCTTTCAGAATGATGGCCACTCCTTTCCCAGGTGGAAATGGGAGTCTTCATTCTGTCATCTGCAGTCAGCTCCATGACTATCCTCCATTCCTGCCCCCTGCTTCGGCGAGGGTGGCGGTTGGGTGGGATAAGCAAGCCCAGGGTTTTTTTACCCTGGGCTTGCGATGATCCGCTTCCAGATCTGTCAGTGAGGGTTTCCACTTAGAAGACGAACGTATTGCACCCGTTCGTATCCTTCGGAAGCGCCAATGGCCTTGCGGCTCATGCTTCCGCGCATTTGCTCGACCGACTCGTAATCATGCTCTTCCAGCCAGTGCGCCATCGCCTCCAGAAGCTTCTTCAGGTGGTTGACGCCGTGTTTCAACAGGGCTGAAGCCATCATGGCCACCTTGGCGCCGGCCATCATGCACTTCAAGACATCGCTATGCGCGTAGACTCCGCCGGTAATCGCCAGATCCGCTGAGATCTGCCCATAAAGCAAGGCCGTCCACTGCAAGCGCAGGCGCAATTCTTCCGGGGTAGAGTATTGAAGATTGGTCACGACTTCAAGCTCTTCCAAATCGATGTCCGGCTGATAGAAACGATTGAAAAGAACCAATCCATCCGCCTTGGCTCGATCGATTTCCAGGGCCACATTTCCAAAGGCGCTGAAGTAAGGGCTCAACTTTACCGCAAGGGGGATATGCAACTCCGATCGCACGGCTTTCACCAGGTCCAGGCATTTCGACTCTACGGAATGGCCGGGCTCTTGAAGATCGACCGGGATGTCATAGATGTTCAATTCCAGGGCATCGGCTCCGGCCTGTTCGATCTCTTTGGCGTAGCGTACCCAGGATCCCAGGGTTTTTCCGTTCAAACTAGCAATCACTGGGATGGAGAGAGCTGCTTTGGCTTTTTGAATCGACTCCAGGTATCGTTCGGGTCCCCTGTTGTATTTCTCAAGATCCGGAAATACATTGAGAGCTTCGGCGAACCGATCGGTCCCCAGAGAAAGGCGCTGGTCCAGCTCCAAGCTGTCTTTGGTCAACTGCTCCTCGAAGAGAGAGGGTAGAACTACCGCACCCGCACCCGCCTCCTCTAAACGAAGGAGATTATCCAGCTTTTCCGACAACGGAGAGGAAGAGGGAATAATCGGACTTGGCAAGGTCAGCCCGAGGTAGGTAGTCTTTAGATCAATCATTCCGGAGGGCTTTCTGGGTTAGGCCGCACGGGCATGGCTGCCAGACTCTGGTACAAAGCCCAACGCGAAGCGACGTCCTCCTCCGCCAAGGCCAGGAGTTTTTCTGCCCGCTCCGGCTCACTGGCTTTGAGCATCGAATAGCGTGTCTCGTTGTAGATATACTCCGCCAGAGGAAGGGTTGGTGGTTTGGAGTCCAATAAGAGCGGGTTCTTTCCCAGTTTCAGCAGCTCCGGGTTGTAGCGCAAGAGCGGCCAATAGCCGGAACTTACCGCTTTTTTCTGCTGGTCCAAGCCATGGATCAAATCCAGGCCCTGGTTGATGCAGTGGCTGTAAGCGATGATCAGGGAGGGACCGTCGAAAGCCTCTGCCTCCAGGAAAGCCTTGATGGCTTGACCGTCATCTGCGCCCAAAGCGATGCGCGCCACATAGACGGTTCCGTAGGAGATGGCCATCATGGCCAGGTCTTTCTTGCGCGTATCTTTTCCGTTGGCGGCGAAACGAGCCACCGCACCGCGGGGAGTAGACTTCGACATCTGTCCCCCCGTATTTGAATAGACTTCGGTGTCCAGCACCAGGGCATTGACGTTTCGCCCTGAAGCAAGCACGTGATCCAAGCCGCCATATCCAATATCATAGGCCCACCCGTCTCCACCCAGCGCCCAGACGCTCTTTTTCACCAGGGTGTCAGCGATGGCGATCAACTGCTGGGCTTCCGCGCACTCAAGAGAAGTCAACGCCAACTTCAGCGCCGCGACCCTTTCCCGCTGCAGACGCATCCCTTCCTGGCTGCTCTGCTCTGCCTGCAAAAGGCTATCCACCAATTGCTGGCCAAGAGAAGAAGTCAGGCGCAGGAGCAGGTCGCGGGCGAAATCGGCCTGTTTGTCGATAGCCAGCCTCATCCCCAGGGCGAACTCGGCGGCATCCTCGAAAAGAGAATTGGACCAAGCCGGTCCGCGCCCCTCGGCATTCTTGGCCCAAGGCGTAGTGGGAAGGTTTCCTCCATAGATCGAGGAACAGCCGGTGGCGTTACCGATAATCGCCCGGTCGCCGAAAAATTGGCTGAGCAGTTTTACATAAGGCGTCTCTCCGCAACCGGCACAGGCTCCTGAGAACTCGAAAAGCGGCCGGAGCAGCATCACATCGCGTACCTGATTTAGTTTCAGTTTGCTTCGATCCGCCTCGGGAAGGCTCAGGAAGAAAGCCCAGTTCTCTACCTCCTGGGCGCGCAGGGGAGGTTGCGGTCGCAGATTGATCGCCCGCAAACCGGCTTCCTTCTTATTCTTGGCCGGACAGTTTTGAACGCAAAGGCCGCAACCAGTGCAGTCCTCCGGCGCTACTTGAATGCTGAAGGAGGCGCCGGGAAACTCTTTCCAGCGCGCCGGGGCAGATTGAAAGGCAGCCGGGGCGCCCTCCAGCAGCGCACTGTCATATACCTTGCCGCGAATCGTGGAATGCGGGCAAACAATTGAACATTTCCCACATTGGATACAGATAGCGGGATCCCATACAGGAATCTCCAAGGCGATATTGCGCCGTTCCCATTGGCTAGTGGCGCTGGGGAAAGTGCCGTCTACCGGCATCGCGCTGGTGGGGACTGAATCGCCGGCCAGAGCGATGATCGGCGCCAGGGTATTCTGCACGAAAGCCGGCGCTTCCAAGGGAACCGGCCGGCGGATCGCGAAGGATGAGTTGGCCTCGCTGGGCACTGTCACCTGATGAAGATGCGCCAAAGCATGATCAACCGCCTCGAAGTTCATCTTCACCACTGCTTCGCCTCGTTTGCCGTAGGTCTTCTGGATCGATTCCTTGATTTTTTCAATGGCTCGATCAACCGGAAGGATCCCACTGATGGCAAAGAAACAGGTCTGCATGATGGTATTGATACGATTGCCCATTCCGCTGTCCTTGGCTACCCGGTACCCGTCGATCACATAGAACTTCAGCTTCTTGTCCAGTATCGATTGCTGCACCTGGCGCGGGAGGCGTTCCCAGACATCATCCGGCCCAAAGGAACTGTTCAGCAGGAAAGTCGCCCCTTCTTCGGCATTGTGCAGAAAATCGAACTGCTCCAGGAAGAAGAACTGGTGGCAGGCGATAAAGTTGGCCCGGTCGATCTGGTAAGTGGAGTGGATCGGTTTGGGACCGAAACGCAAGTGCGAGACGGTGACCGTGCCAGCCTTCTTGGAGTCATAGAAATAAAAACCCTGAGCGTAGTTCTCCGTCTCCAGGCCGATGATCTTGATCGAGTTCTTGTTGGCGGAAACGGTGCCATCCGACCCAAGTCCGTAGAATAGACAACGGAGGGTGCGGGGATCTTCGGTGAAGAAGGATGGGTCATAGGGCAAGCTGCTATGGGTGACATCCTCCTGGATGCCGATGGTGAAATGATTCTTTGGTTGTTCCTTGGCCAGTTCATCGAAGACAGCTTTAACCATGGCTGGCGTAAACTCTTTGGAAGAGAGGCCGTATCGCCCGCCAATGATGCGGGGCCTGGCCGGGAATGGGGCTTGAGCGCCTTCAGCAACCCCTTCGGATGCCTCGGCAATGGCCGAGAGGACATCCAAATAAAGAGGTTCCCCAATCGATCCCGGTTCTTTGGTACGGTCCAAGACAGCGATCTTGCGAAGCGTGGCAGGCAGAGCGGAGATGAAGTCACTAACGGCGAAAGGACGGAAGAGGCGAACCATCAGCAAGCCCACTTTCTCTCCGCTTGCTGTGAGTTGATTGACGGTTTCCTCAGCGGCTTGCGCCCCGGAGCCCATCATCACGATGACCCGTTCGGCATCAGGCGCGCCGACATAATCGAAGAGACGGTAGGTGCGGCCGGTGACTTGCGCAAAACGCTCCATGGCCTGGCGAACAATCCCGGGGCAGTTCAGGTAGTAGGGATTGCATGCTTCCCGGGCCTGGAAGAAAACGTCCGGATTCTGGGCGGTGCCGCGAATAAAGGGATGTTCGGGAGACAAAGCCCGGCTGCGGTGTTCATCGATGAAGCGATCATCGATGATGGCGCGCAATTCCTCAGTGGTGACCAGCTCGACGCGCGCTTCCTCATGGGAAGTGCGGAAGCCATCGAAGAAGTGAAGGAAGGGAACCCGGGATCGCAGGGTGCTGTCTTGGGCGATCACCGCCATGTCCATCGCTTCTTGGGGCGAGTTGGAGCAGAGCAAGGCAAAACCGGTAGCTCGCGTAGCCATCACATCGCTGTGGTCGCCATAGATGGAGAGGGCGTGCGTGGCTACAGTGCGCGCTGCGACGTGAATGACTGTAGAAGTAAGCTCTCCGGCCATCTTGAACATGTTGGGAATCATCAACAAAAGCCCCTGCGAGGCAGTGAAAGTGGTGGCAAGGGCGCCTGCCTGGAGGGCTCCATGAAGGGCGCCGGCTGCCCCTGCTTCACTCTGCAGCTCAACCACCTGGGGGATCGTGCCCCAGAGGTTTGGTTTTCGCAAGGCAGACCACTGATCAGAAAGCTCACCCATCGGCGAGGAGGGGGTGATCGGGTAGATGGCAATCACCTCGTTCAGTTGGTAGGCTGCGGTGGCCGCAGCTTCATTACCGTCAATCATTAAGATCGTTCGGGCCATTCACTTCTTCCTTCCTAATCCCGTAATTGGATTCTGACTAGCCAAACTCGCCTGTGCTAGCAGCTAGGATAACCCGTGTGCTATGGGCGCTCATCTTCTGGGACATTGGGGTCAGATTGGAAATCTGCCCTCAATGTCCCCCATTGCGCTGGCTCGCGAAAAGCGAGGTTGGCCTCGCCGGTTAGTGTAACATAACACGCTGCCGCG
>JBAXQG010000031.1:0-8677 GCA_037131855.1 bacterium | reverse complement strand
CCGCAATATTGGTTCCCCCCTGGGCGGTGAAAGCGCTGGCAGGCGTGGTCACTGCAACCAAAAGCAACAAGGCCAAGGGAATGGCCGCCAACAACTTCCCCGTTCGCATCCACTTCATTTATGCACCTCCAAATAAAGTCTTGTACTCTCCGCTAGTGTACAGGGTTTCCAGTTGTTTGTGGGTTCCCAGGTCAGGCTTCGTCCAGATCCGACTCTTCTTCTCCGTCCTCGTCTTCCTCCTTCAGGTCATTCTCGAAACCCCATTGCAGATAGGCCACTAACCACTCCTTGAGATCTTCACGGGTGGCAGCGTTAAATTGGGAGGCGGCGACGGTGAAAGCGTTTCGGAAAGCGGCGAAGTAGACGTTCACTGCCTCCTTCTGTGGATCAAACCAAATATCGAAAAGTTCAAGGAAGGCATCCTCGCATTTCCTGGAAATTAGCGAGATCTGCTCATCGCGAGGTAGAACTGGATGGTTGGGTTGTTCCATGGGGGGCTCCTTGGCTGTTTTGCTCTCATTGTATCTTGACCCCCCTGCCAGAGCACGCAGCCGCGGGCTATCAAGTTGTGGCGGCTTGCGTCCACCGCCCTCTCGGACTACGCTAACGGTTGACCTCCGCTCAACTCGGGCAGGAGGGGGGTTGAGGAGATCGGACGATTTACTCGCAGGTTCGCGCGCATGGCCAAGATACATTATTGGAAACGTTTATGGATTGGCCTCCTGCCCTTCCTGGCGGTGCTTGGCCCCGGGTTGATCACTGGCTCGGTGGACAACGACGCTGGGGGGATCACGACCTATTCCCTCCTAGGGGCTCAGTATGGTTATCAACTGCTCTGGATCCTGATCCCCTCTTTTGTGGTGCTAGTGATCGTACAAGAGATGAACGCGCGAATGGGGATGGTTACCGGCAAAGGCTTGGCCGATCTGATCCGCGAGAACTTCGGTTTGCGCGTCACCTTGTTCATCCTCCTCGGCCTGCTATTGGCCAACATTGCCAATACTGCCACGGAATTTGCCGGCATCGCAGGATCCATGCAGATATTTGGCGTCAGCAAGTATATCTCAGTGCCGATGGCGGCTGTTGTCGTGTGGCTATTGGTGGTGAAGGGAACCTACAAATCCTCGGAGAAAATATTCCTCATCTTCAGCGTCTTCCTTCTTTCCTATGTTGTCTCCGCTATCCTGGCCCGGCCGGATTGGGGAGCGGTGGGGATGGCTCTGATCGTTCCCAGCATGTCTTTCGACCTGCCCACCATTTCCATTGTGGTCGGCACCGTGGGGACTACCATCGCTCCCTGGATGCAGTTTTATATGCAGTCCGCGGTGATCGAGAAGGGCCTTACCATGAAGGACTACCGCTATGAGAAGTGGGATGTGATCATTGGCAGCTTGGCTACGGTCGTAGTGGCCTTCTTCATCGTTGTGGCCTGCGGCGCCACCCTCTATCCCAATGGGGTGGTCATCGAACAGGCCAAGGACGCGGCCATGGCATTGAAGCCCTTCGCCGGGGCTTTTGCCTCGGTGGTCTTCGCTTTGGGTCTTTTCGTCGCCTCCCTTTTCTCGGCCACCATCCTGCCGATTGCGACTTCCTTCTACATCTGTGAAGCATTCGGTTTCGAAGCCGGGGTCAATAAAAGATGGCGGGAGGCTCCCGAATTTTATCTCCTCTTCACTGCTATCATGGTCATCGGTACCGTCATTATTCTTGTGCCCAACGCCCCTCTGATTACTATCACCTTGTGGACCCAAATCCTCAATGGCATCTTGCTGCCTCTGGTATTGATCTATATGCTCAAGTTGATTAACAACCGGCGGATAATGGGCAAGTATGTCAACACCCGCATCCAGAATTGGGTCACTTATGCGACCGTCTTCCTCCTGGTAGGGATGACCGGCATCATCGTGGTTTTCGGCTTGATTCGCTAACATGCCACACTTGCACGAGATCGAACGTAGATTCCTGGTGCGTGGTTTGAAGGAAGATGCGTTGGCCGTTTTCCCCGGGATGGACTTGGAACAGCATTACCTATCCGGCTGCCAGGGGGTGCGGGTCCGCAAGGCCGGAGAGCGTTTCATCCTCACTATCAAAGGGCGGGGTTCTTTGGAACGGGTGGAGGTGGAGAAGGATCTCACGGAGGAGGAATACACTGTCCTCTTCACGCTTTGCGACCGCGGTTTGGCCAAACGGCGCTACCGCGTTGGCCGCTGGGAGGTGGACCTCTTTAAAGGCGCGTTGTCCGGATTGGCGCTGGCTGAGGTTGAGTTGTCCGAGGCGAGGGAGACGCTGCCGCCTTTCCCCTTTCCTGATGCTGAGGTCATTGAGGTTACCCAGGATCCTCGTTTTACCAACTCGAACCTGGCCTGGGGGACGATCCCTTCCTTGGAGCAGGGCTAAAGTAGGGCTCGCTCGGCCTGGCGCATCTTGGCGCGGAAAGTTTGCACTGCGGAGTGCCCTTTTTCCAATTGAGCCGCCAGGAAAAGGCGAAGGAGATCAGACAGTTCTTCACTTCCACGGGCAAGGGGCGGAAGCGCTTCCCAGGAAGCCTGGAGCAGTTGGCGGGCTTGATCCAACACATCCCCCGGCACTGTTAAGGGAATCCCTCCTAGATGCCGGCAGGCAGGACAGAGAACCCCTCCGGCCGGTGGAGAGAAATAGAAAAGAGATCCCCCTACAATAATGCCACACAAGGCACACTTCTCCAGTGACGGCCAATAGCCGATTAAAGAGAGCATCTTGAGGATAAAAGCGTTGGTTGCAAGAGTAGGAGATCGCCCGCTGGCAAGAGCGGCCAGAGCTCCTTTCAACTCTTCGTAGAGTTGGGGATGCGGATCCTCTTCACGCAGCAAAGCTCCTACTAACTCGACCAAGTAGAGGGCGGGACCACAAAGAGACATCTCCGCTCGAAGAACGCCATGGCTCCGCAGGATTTGCCATTGGGTGATCAGAAGGTGGTCGCCTTTCTGGTAGAAGAGCAGATCAAGCTCGGTAAGAGGCTCCAACGCTCCGCCCCAGTGGCTCTGCGGCCGCCGGCCGCCTCGTGCAGTCGCCAGCAGACGACCGCGCTCGCGAGTGAAGAGGAAGACCAGTTTGTCATTTTCCCGCCAGGGCTGGGTGCGCAATACCACACCGATCGCCTTAATAAACGGCATTAACGACTCTTTTTATCCCTCCCGGTAGTTGGCAATGCGCAGGAAATCGTCCGCTTTCAAGCTGGCGCCGCCTACCAGCGCCCCGTCCAGGTCGGGCATGGCCATCAAAGCGTCGATGTTGTCGGGTTTTACGCTGCCTCCATAGAGAATCGGCAAGGACTGCGCCACCGATTCTCCCCACCCGGCGGTGAGGAGGCCGCGCAACAAGGAATGCACCTCCTGGGCTTGCTCGGGGGTGGCGTTGCGGCCAGTGCCAATCGCCCAAACAGGTTCATAGGCGATCACCAGATGGTGCAACTGTTCTGGAGAGAAGTCGCCCAAGCCCTTCTTCAGTTGGTCTGCCACTACTTCGAAGGCTTGGCCGCGGTCGCGCTCTTCCAGTTTTTCGCCCAGACAATAGATGGGGATCAAACCCCACGCCAAGGCTCTCGCTACTTTTTGTTTCAAAAGGAGCCCATCCTCGCCAAAGTGCTGCCTTCGCTCGGAGTGTCCAACCAGGACATAGCGAACCCCCAGAGAGGCCAGCATCGGCGCCGATACCTCGCCGGTATAGGCGCCCCAATCCTCGCTCCAGAGGTTCTGCGCGCCGATCGGCAGATGGGAACCGGCAGTAAGGGCACATGCCGCTTCCAGGTAGGGGAAGGGGGGGATGGCAATCATCTCTCGACCGGAAGGAAGCGGTGGGGCGTGCAGGAGGGATTCCAGCAGGCTGATCGCCTCCGCGCGGGTTTTGTTGCATTTCCAATTGCCGGCAATGATCTTTCGACGCATCATTTTCCTTTCTAGCCCTTCGCGGGCAAGCTGGCCGGGGTGAAAGCCAGGGGCAGCAACTCTTCCACACTGGTCATCAACCGCTCGCCCTGTTCGTTGGCCAGGAGCACCGGGATGCCAGGGGTTAATTCACTGAGCACCTGTCGGCAAGCGCCACAGGGGGCAGCCAGTGGTTGGGCGTTCGCTACGACGGTGAGTGCCAGAAAATGCGTTTCCCCTTCGCTTCGCGCCTTAAAGACGGCCACTCGCTCGGCACAGATGGTCAGGGGGTAGCTGGCGTTCTCTAGGTTAACGCCACGGTACACTTTCCCTGAACTGCCCAGCAGCGCCGCTCCCACTGGAAAACGCGAGTATGGCACATAAGCCAGCTCGCGAGCTTGCCATGCTTGATCTAGCAGGTGTTCCCAATCAATCGCCAATGCTGTTCTCCTCCTCGGGTCGCAAGTCAACCCGTATTTTCAAGATGCGGTTGCCACGCGTTTCCTCCACCCGGAAATGGAGACGGTGGAAATCCACTTCCTCGCCGGGGGTGGGGATGTGTTGAAAAAGCCCATAGAGAAATCCCCCGACCGTGTCATAGTCCTCGGACTGGATCTCTTCCCCGGTCAGATCTTCCAATTCTCGCAGGGAGAGACCGGCCACGATCTGGAAGGATCCAGGCGCCAGAGTATGAACCGGCTCAGGCTCCAAATCGTGCTCATCGCGGATCTCGCCGACGATCTCCTCCAACAGATCTTCCATGGTCGCCAATCCCTCCAGGCCGCCGTACTCGTCCACGACCAGGGCGATCTGCGTCTTCTTTCGCTGCATCTCGGGCAGCAGCTCGGAGATGCGCTTGCTCTCCGGGACGAAGAAGGGAGGGCGGGCCAGGTCGGCTGCAGTGAGAGCGGAATGGTCTTCCAGCGAGGCACGCAAGGCATCTTTCTCTAATAGTACGCCTGTGATGTTGTCGACTTGCTCGCGGTAGATCGGCAAGCGAGAGTGTCCGCTTTCCACCAATATGCGCAAGGCTTGTTGGAGGGGTGTGCTTTGCTCGAGGGCGATGATGTCCATGCGGGGGACCATCACCTCAGAGACCTCTTTTTCGCGGAACTCGAAGATGGCGGAGATCATCTCCCGCTGGCCGGCCGGCAAATCCTCCACTTCCTCGCGCATCTCGGCCAGGGCTTTCACTTCCGTCTCTTCTTCCTCCAGGTCCGAACCAGCCCGGAAGAGACCTTTGGCAGCGATCCGGAAAAGACCGGCCAGAGGAGCCAAGAGGATACGGACCACCGCCAAAAACCCAGAGAAACGCAACAGTGTGGCCAGAGGATGGCTGGCCCCCATTAGGCGAAGCCCGACTTCCGCCAGGATCAGCAGGATCAAGGCTAAAATAATCGTCAGCCAAGCCCAGCCAGAGGCTAGACTCATCTGAGCAATCCACCAGAGGGTCAAGGCAACGTAGGCGAAGATCGAAATGTAGTCGCCTACTGCCAGTACCGAGAGCATCGTCTGAGGATCCTCCCTCCACAGCAGCAGGTTGCGCAAACGCGGATCTTCCTTCTCTTCCATCTCGCGCCGGAGGCGATTCTTGGAGATTGAGAGAAAGGCTGATCCAGCGGCTGAAAAGCTTGCCAAGCTGACGAGAGAGAACAAAACTAAAAGAGGCCCGAGATAGAGGGCCCAATCCAACAAACGCTCACCTCTTTCGCCTCGATTATATCAGAACGCCCTGCCGGGGGCTGTCGAGTGATCAAGTGGTCTAGTAATTAAGTGGTTTAGTGATCAAGTGGTCTAGTAATTTAGTAACTACTTAGCCACTTAGCCACTTAGCTACTTAGCCACTTGTATGAGGGGATCCCAGCATTTTTCGCATGCGCAGAATCCCCCCAATGCATCAAGCTTCCTTGCGATGCAACAGAACACGCTCGACGCTCTTGGGAGTGGCAAGCAGGATGCTGGCTTGCACGTGGCCGAGATCGATCACCTCGCCTTGGACTGGGAAGCGCCCGAGGCGCTCGGTGATGGCGCCGCCCAGGGTGGCAGCCTGACTCTCGATGACGATTTGATGGCGTTCGGAAATCTCCGCCAAAGTGGTCCGCCCGGCCAAGAGCAAGCTTCCATCCGGACCTGCGCGAATCCTCTCCCCGGGAGAGTCATACTCGTCCCAGATCTCGCCGACGATCTCTTCTGCCAGATCTTCCATGGTCACCAGGCCGGCTGTCCCACCGTGCTCATCGACGACCAGGGCAAGGCTGGTGCGGCGCAGGCGCATCTCTTCCAAGGCTTGTGCCAAGGAGAGATTTTCGGGAAGGAACAAGGGCTCGCGAGCCAACTGGCTGGCCGGGATGGGAGAGGTTAAGGGAACCCCGAGCAAATCTTTCAAGTACAGCACACCGATCACCCGGTCCAGATTGCCCAGATAGAGAGGGAAGCGAGAGTAGCGCAAGTTGCGCGCCTCGCGCAGGATCTCCAACGCTGGCTTTTCCAATGGGAATGCATGCATGGCGACACGCGGAACCATCACCTCCCCCAACCTCTTGGCGGCAAATCGAAGGGTCCGCGAAAACATGGCCTGGTCCTCTTCTCCGCCCCATGCTGCAGCCAACGTCTCAATCTCCTGGCGGCTGCGGAAGGCGCTGGAGTATTGAAGAGAAGGGAAGAGCCGCCGCAATCCAGCCATTAAGCCGTTGATCACCCAACTGACAGGCCAAAAGAGAAGATAGACCAAGAGCACAACCGGCAGCAGCAATGAGGAAATCCGGCGAGGGAAGCGAGCCGCGATTCCTTTGGGGACCAGCTCGGCGAAGAAAAGCAGAAGGAGAGCAACCAGGGCGGTAGCCAACCAGGGGCCGGCAGCCCCCAGGCTGTGGATCAGGAGGGTGGTCAGCAAGACTGTAGCGCCGGTAGCTGCCAAGCTGTTGGCGATCAGCAGAGGTGTGAAGAAACGCTCCGGTTTCTCCCACAGGAAGAGGATGAACGCCGCACGGCGGTTCCCCGCTTCCTTGGCCGCACGCAGCCGTCGCTTGTCCAAGACGGTGTAGGATGTCTCGGCTGCCGAGAAGAGGGCAGAAAGGAAGAGCAACAGCACAAAGAAGAGCCACTCAAGCATGGTGGGCGCGAACCAGCTCGCAGCGTTGCGGGGTAGCTCCCACCACCTGGAGATGCCATTCTCCCAAGGTGAAATGCTCTCCCTTTTGGGGGATGTGGCCGGATTCCTCCAATAGATAGGAGGCCAGGTTATCGAAGGAATCCGGCAACTGCAGACCCAGTTCGGCCAGCTCTTCCCGGCCGATGTCGGCGCGTACCAGCCAAGAACCATCACGCAGGCGTCGCTGGTGGAAGACCAGGGGATCATGCTCGTCCCAAATCTCGCCGATGATCTCTTCAAGGATATCCTCCAGGGTGATCACGCCGGAGGTGCCGCCGTACTCATCCACCACCAAGGCGAGATGAGTCTGCCGCGCGCGTAATTCTGCCATCAGGCGATAAAGATGAACGCCCTCGGGAACAGAGTAGATCGGTCGCAACAGTTGAGCGACGCTCTTGGATTCACCCCAAGCCATCGTTCGCAGCAGGTCTTTGGCGTAGAGCACGCCAGCGATGACGTCCAGCGTTTGGTGAAAAACCGGCAAGCGAGAAAGCCCTTGGCGGCGAAAGACCTCGGCGGCCTCGCCAGGAAGAATCTCCAGGGGGAGAGCTACCATGTAAGGACGAGGAGTCATCACCTCTCCAGCCGTCTTCTGGCCGAAGGTGAGGATGGCCCCAAGGATCTCCTCCTCTCGGGGGCTGAGCAGGCCTAGAGCAGTCCCTTCGGCTGCTGCTTGGGCCAGCTCAGCCGAAGAAAGAGGGGGCCGCTCTTCCTTGCCTTGGCCGAAAAAACGACCCAGGAGGCCGTCCGCGGCAACGCTGAGGAGAGAGGCAAGGGGGGAGAAGAGGCGGTAGAGGAAAGTCAGGGGTCCGGTCAGGAGGGACGCCAAGCGCACGTTTGCCGAGGCGGCTGCCGTCTTTGGCAGGATCTCGCCGAAGAGCATCAGGATGATGGTCACGAGAGCGGTTCCCAGGGCCAAGGCGCTTTCCCCCCAAAGAGACAGGATGACGCTGGTGGACAAGGCAGCGAGGGCTGCATTGACCAGATTATTGCCCAATAAGATGAAAGCCAGGAATCGCAGTGGGCGTTCGCCAAGACGAGCCAAGCGCGGGTTGCCGGCGAAATGGCGGCTGCTCAACGAAAAGACCACCGTCTCCGAGCTGGAGAAGAAAGCCGAAAAAACTAAAAGCGCTAGGAAGAGGGCGAGCTGCATTCCAGGTAGACCGTTTCACGCGTGCGCATGGTCTTACGTGCGGACTCTTCCTGGTCATCGTAGCCGCAGAGGTGGAGGATGCCGTGAACCACCAGCAAACGCACCTCCCCAGTGAAGCTTCCTCCAACCTCGCGGGCTTGACGGCGAGCGGTGTCGAGGCTGATGTAGATGTCCCCCCACAGATCGCCTGCTCCTTCCTGGAGGGGGAAGGAGAGAACGTCCGTTGGGCCGTCGCTGCTGTGGTAGCGGGAGTTCAACTGGGCAATGGTCTCATCGTCCACCAAGGTGATGGACAACTCACCGGCTCGCCCTTCTCCCTCCAACACGCGTAAAGCTAAGTCAATCAGCGGTCCCTTCGGCAGGCGGGTTCGGGGGTGCTGATTGTTGAGGTAGACAGCTCGCGGCAGTGTGTTCTTCGACATGCCCTTTCCTTTCCTTGCTGACCGGTTCGGGGTACTCGGGTCGAAGATG
>JBAXQG010000030.1:0-8775 GCA_037131855.1 bacterium | reverse complement strand
CGTCGAACTTCAGCATCTGCTCCTTGACCAGGCGGCGCATCAGGTCGGAAGCGTCGACGGTATGCACGCCATCGCGAAACTTCCCCTCGAAGCGATCTGAATCGAGAAGGGCTAGAAAAGCTTGAAAATCTTCATCCTTGCCGTTATGCGGGGTGGCTGAGAGCAGTAGGAAGTGGCGCGTACGGGCCGGCGAGCCGAGGAGTTGGCCCAGTTTGTAGCGCTTGGTCTCCTTCAACTCGTTGCCGAAGTAGTGAGCTGACATCTTGTGAGCCTCGTCCACCACCACCAGGTCCCATTCGGTCTGCTTCAGTTTAGCCTGGATCTCCTCGTTGCGAGCCATGTGATCCAGGCGGCTGATGACCAGGTTTTGCTCCAGGTAAGGATTGCCGCTCTTGGCGTCTTCGAAGGACTGGCTGGAGATGATCTTGAAGTCCAGATGGAAGCGCCGCCACAGCTCGTCCTGCCATTGGTAGACCAGGTTGCCGGGGCAGCAGACCAGGCAGCGGCGCAAGTCCCCGCGGGCGATCAGCTCGCGGATCAAGAGGCCGGCCATGATCGTCTTGCCCGCGCCGGGGTCGTCGGCCAGGAGGAAGCGAAGGGGTTGGCGCGGCAACAAGACTTCGTAGACAGCGGTGATCTGGTGGGGCAGCGGTTCCACATCGGAGATGTGCAGGGCCAGCATCGGATCGAAGAGGTAAGCCAGGCGAATGCGGGTAGCTTCGCTGACCAGTCGCAGCAAAGCGCCATCCCCGTCGAAAGACCAGGCCCGGCCGGGCTCCTCCACGACCAGCCCCGCCTCCTGGGTGCGGAAGAGCAGCTCGCTGGCCAGGCGGCCCTGGTCATCTTTGTGGGTTAATTCGACGATATCGGAACCGTGCCAGCAGATATCGACCACTGTCACCATTCCCCCGTGGGCGATGCCCCGCACACGGGCGCCGCGCTTCAAATCTTCCAGCCTGGCCATCTCCTGTACGCCCCCTTCTCTAAAGATGCCGCCACGCCATGGACTCTGGCGGCTTTTCTCTGAAACGATATCGCAGGGCTCGGGAACAGCAGACTGACGGACTCTGGAAACCCGCTATCTCATCCAAGCCGGCTCCGTTGCATCATCTAAATGTCACCCAACACCCCTCCTCTCCCCCCTGGCTTTTGGAGCGATTTTGATGGTTTTTGCCGTCCGCTTTAGCAAACGGGCCGCTTGAAACGCGCTGACCCTCCATAGGTCATCATGTGGATCATCGTACCTGCAGTTTCCGCACCTCGCACGGACTATTCTGATGTCCAGATCTCTCCACTATGTTTCCTATGAAGCCTTCTTTTTGGGTTGCTTATCAAGCTGTTCTTTTGATTTTTGTTTCTGTTTTTCAGCAGCCTGTTTCAGAACCTTTTCCTTGTTTTTTTTACCGCCCTTTTCTCCCATTGCGTCTCTCCTTTTTTGTGTTTTCTAAAGCATCTTCTCCCGTGTGGTTCCCTGCTCCAACCACCGGCAGTCCATCACACGATCACTGAAGTATAATTCTGTTGGAGCCAATCGTACACCAGCTCATTGGGGACAGCCACTCATCCATCTAATCGGTGGCTGTCCCCAACTGTTGCATTTGATGACGCAGCTCGAAGAGCAAGATCCCGGCGGCCACGCTGACGTTGAGGGAGTTGACCTTGCCAAAGAGGGGGATGCGCAGCAGGAAGTCGCAGCGACGCAACAGCAAGGGTCTCACGCCCCACCCTTCGCTGCCGATGAGGATGGCGAGGGGGAAAACAAGCTTGGCGTGTTGATAGTCTTCCCCCTTCCTCGCGTCGGCGCCGGCCAGCCAGTAGCCCTTCTCCTTCAACTTCTCCAGCATCCAGTTCAAGCTGGGGGCTTGGGTTAGACGAAGATGGGAAATCGCACCGGCGGAAGCTTTGTAGACTACGGGAGTAAAAGGCGCGCTGCCATGCAGGGAGACCGCCACGCCATCCACTCCAGCCGCTTCGGCCGTGCGCA
This sequence comes from bacterium, assembly GCA_037131855.1. Taxonomy (GTDB): domain Bacteria; phylum Caldisericota; class JANLFM01; order JANLFM01; family JANLFM01; genus JAPLHV01. Next base: position 6,791 of record JBAXQG010000030.1, on the reverse strand, counting down.
GAAGGGCTCCCAGATTCTGGGGATCCTGTATTTGGTCCAGCACCAAAAGCAACGAGTCTGGGCGAGCGGAGAGGCCCTCCAACCATTCCTCTACCTTCAAGGTTTTCACCTCGGCGGTGAAGGCCACGACGCCCTGGGCTTTCGGTCCGAAACGCTGCCGGAATTCTTCCCGCGGCATAATTTCCACCGGAATCCCTTGTTTTCTGGCCTCCTGCGCCAGCTTGTCCTGCTTTTCGTTAGCCTCTTCTACGATGAAGAGGCGATCCACCGCGGCTCGAGAGCGAAACAGCTCGATGACGGGATTCAATCCGTAAATCTGGCTCAACGGTCCTCCTCCAGGAGGACGGTGACCAAAGCAGCCACTCCCTCCTCTCTTCCCAGGAAACCCAGGCGTTCGGTAGTACTCGCTTTCACGTTGAATGCAGCGTTGGGGATCGCATTTCGCAGCGCACGGCACATCGCTTCGCGGTGCGGGGCAATCCTCGGTTCTTCCAACAACAAGACCAGGTCAGCGTTGACCAAATGGAAACCGGCTGCTTGCACTTTGCTCCAGACGATAGCCAGCAAATCCAGGCTGCAAGCGTCCTTCCACTGGGGCGTAGGCGGGAAGAGCTCGCCGATGTCTCCCAAGCAGGCCGCTCCCAGGAGTGCGTCCATCAAGGCATGAAGGGCTGCGTCTCCATCGGAATGTCCAGCCAGACCGCGCCGGCTGGGAATCTCCACTCCGCACAGAACCAATCGTCTCCCCTCGGCGAAGGGATGAATGTCGATCCCTAGGCCTATTCTCATCTTGCCCGTTCCTTGAGGATCGCTTCGGCCAGTAGCAGATCCACCGGCTCGGTGATCTTCAGGTTGGCTCGATCTCCTTCGATCACTTTCACTTTGCCTTTGCTTTGTTCTACCAGATAGGCATCGTCTTGGGCTCTTAGCTCGCTTGCGCAGGCAGAATAGGCATCGTAGATGACAGATCTGTGAAAACCCTGCGGCGTTTGAGCCAGCCACAGATCGCGACGTTCCAGTGTCTCCAGGACATAGCCGGAGGCGCTGCAATGCTTCAAGGTCTCAGAAACCGGCAGAGCAGGGACCACTGCCGATTCTTCCTGCAGGGCATCGAGGATCCGCTCCAGCAAGGAGAGGCTGAGACAAGGGCGAGCTCCGTCGTGAACCAGAACCAGCGGCTCCTTGAAGGGAACTGCCAGTCCGGCTCTGACCGAATCCTGCCGTTCCTTTCCTCCTGCTGCCACTGCGATCACTTTGTGCGAGGAACCTAGGTAGGAGTTCGCGCGCTGCAGATGCTCCGCTCGCACTACCAGGATGATCGAGCCAATCCGGGGGCAGCTCTGCAGGGTTGCCAGCGACCACTCCAGCAGAGGACGGCCCAGCAGTGGCTGCCAGATCTTCTCCGTCCCGAAACGGCTGGACTGGCCGGCTGCCATCAGCAGAACGCAGGCTTCCTGCTTCATCTATTTCTCCAAGGGTCGAACGAAGATCATCCGGCCCGCAGAGGTGGCCAGAATGGAAGTGACCACGGCCGTCGCTGTCTGGCCGATCAAAGCTCTCCCCTCCTCCACCACCACCATCGTCCCATCGTCCAGGTAGCCGACTCCTTGGTCGTACTCTTTTCCTTCCTTGATGACGGCGATCTCAATTTCTTCTCCCGGCAACACCACCGGTTTCAGGGCATTGGCCAGCTCATTCAGGTTCAAGAGGTGGACCCCCTGCAAACGGGCGATCTGGGCCAGGTTGAAATCGTTGGTGACCAGGGTGGCCTCCTGCGCTTTGGCGAGTTTCAAGAGGCGTTGATCGACGGCTTCGCTGCTTCCCTTGGATTCGATGATCTCGATCTTGGTCGGGAATTCCTTCTGGATCCGGTTCAAGACTTCCAGCCCGCGACGCCCCCGGGCGCGTTTGATCGAGTCGGCCGAGTCAGCTACGTACTGCAGTTCGGTGAGGACGAAGGAGGGAATCAAAACGGCTCCCTCCAACATGCCGGATTTCAGCACTTCCACCACACGTCCATCGATGATCACATTGGTGTCCAACAGGTAGCGCCGGTCGGGGCGCCGCACCTTGCTACGCTCCCCCTTTCCCAGCCCCCCAGCGAAAAGAAGCGCGCCTAATTCTTCTCTCTTGGAGAGGAAAAGGGTGAGGCCGATGTACCCAAGGATCACCGACAGTACAGCCGGCAGGAAGGGGCCAACGATGGGGATGGCATAGATGTTGGAAGCCAAGCTGGCCAGGTAGGCTACCAGGAGGCCGATCACCAATCCAGCGAAACCGAGGATCAAATCTACTAGATTCAACTGGCGATAGGCCAGCCGGACGGTATTTCCCAATTTGATCAACCATTGCGCTACCAGCAGGGAGAAGAGGAATCCAACTACCCCAATAATTAGCGCGCAGAGGCCATATACCAAGAAAGCGTTCAACGGCAGTGAAAATGCTTCAAAAATAAAAATGCCTAACTGCCATCCACCGATCAGCCCGATGATGGTAATTACTGAATAAATGAGGATATTGGCGACTCTATTCATATAGACTCCTTCTTGATCTCTCGAAGCACGCGCATCAATGCTTTCAGGTCATCCAGCGGCCAACGTTGCACCCCCTTTCCTTCATTTCCGGCGCCCTTTGAGGGAGGGGTTAGAAAATGGCGCAATCCCAGGCGAACGGCTACTTCCAGTCTTTTTTCCAAATTGGGCACGGAGCGAACCTCGCCCCCCAGCCCCAGTTCTCCTACAGCCAACAAAGGCGGCAAGGTCAGCTCTCGATGGCTGGCTACCAAGGCTACGGCCACAGCCAGGTCAGCCCCCGGGTCAGCCAGAGAGACGCCCCCCAGGACATTTACATAGACATCTTGTGCCCCCAAGTGAACCCCATGCTTGTCGAGAATAGCCAGGACCATCAGCAAGCGATTGAAGTCAAAGCCACTGACCACTCGCCGAGGTACCGGCAGGAAACTCTGAGAGGCCAACGCCTGCACCTCTACCAGAAGCACCCGCGCTCCATCCAGGGTGGCGGTCAGCACGCCTCCGCGACGCTCTCCTCCACTTACATCGAGGTGCTCGACGCCGCTCATCTCGCGCAGGCCGGCGCCGGTCATCTGAAAGAGGCCGATTTCACTGGTGTCGCCGAAGCGGTTCTTGTGGGCGCGCAGAACTCGCACCCCCAGCGATCGATCGCCCTCGAAGTAAATCACCACGTCCACCAAGTGCTCCAGCAACTTGGGTCCGGCGATGTTCCCATCCTTGGTGACATGCCCCGCCAGCACCAGGGGAATATTGGCCTCCTTCACCAGGGTGAACAAGCGGGCAGCGCATTCTCGCACTTGCAGAACGCTGCCGGGAGCGGCTTGAACTTCGGCTGAGGCCATCGTCTGAATGGAATCGACGATCAAAAGAGATGGCTTGGCCTCCCGCAGCAAGCCCTCGATCGCTCCTACTTCCGCTTGGAAGCTGACCAACAAGTGGGGGGAAAGAGCCTCCAGACGCTCGGCGCGGATCTTGATCTGTCCGGGGGACTCCTCGCCGGAAACGTAGAGGACGCGGTGGCTGCGGGCAGCGATGGACTGGGCCATTTGCAAAAGAAGAGTAGACTTGCCGATTCCCGGCTCCCCGGCCAGCAGCACGCAGGATCCCTGTACCAACCCGCCTCCTAAAACTCGGTCCAGCTCGCCGATGCCGCAGGGCAGGCGAGTGGCAGAGGCAGAGGGGACTTCCAGGATGGAGAGGGGCATTTGCAGCGGTGCGCTAGAGCGTGGGCTTTCCGTTGCCGCCGAGGTGAAGGTGTTCCATTGGTTACAGACAGGACAACGGCCCAACGTTTTCACCGAACGATAGCCGCAGTTCCCGCATATATATGTACTGGCGCTTTTATTCGCCGTCTCGCCGCGCTCCTTCTTTCTTCGTGGCAGAATTTGCTGCCACGCTCCGTCATGCAACCGTGTGCAGTTTGCCGCCGTTCCGCCCATCCACTGAAGACAGGAGATAGATGGCGGACGCCGACAGGCTTACCTTACTCTACCTGAAGAAGCGATGGTTTGATACGGTTTAGCGGCTTATTTCGGGCGCAGTGTGGGAAAAGCGATGATTTCGCGCAAAGATTCTTCCTGAGCGAAAAGCATGATCAGACGATCCAACCCGATTCCTAAGCCCCCGGTAGGCGGCATGCCATACTCCAAGGCGGTCACGAAATCCTCATCCATCGGATGGGCTTCCTCGTCTCCCCCATCGCGCTGCTCGGCCTGGCGCTGGAAGCGCAGTCGCTGCTCGGTGGGGTCGGCCAGCTCGGAGAAAGCGTTGCCCATCTCGATCCCCACCAGGATAGGTTGGAATCGCTCCACCCAATCAGTTTGACCGGGTTTGTTGCGAGCCAGGGGGGAGAGTGCGGTGGGGTAGTCGAAGAGGAAGACTGGTCCAACCAACTGTGGCTCGATTTTCTTCTTCAATACCTCGTCGATGATGCTGGCCCAACTCAATTTTTTCTCTACTTGAATGCCCTGGGTTTTCAAGTATTCCCTGGCCAGGGTCATGTCCCGCAGTGCTTCCATCTCCACCCCTGCCAGGGTGCGAAAGGCTTCCTGAAGGGAAAGCCGTTGCCACGGGGGGGCCAGTTCCACTTCCCGCCCGGCCAAGGTGACCCGGGTCATTCCAAAAAGACCCAGCGCTACGGCTGCGAACATTTCTTCGGTGAGGACCATCATGCTGTTGTAGTCGCCGAAGGCTTGATACACCTCCAGGGCGGTAAACTCCGGGCTGTGGGTGGCGGAGATGCCCTCATTGCGGAAGTTTCGGCAAATCTCAAATACTTTGGGAAAGCCTCCCACGATCAAACGTTTCAGGTACAGTTCCGGGGCGATGCGCAGGTAAAGGTTGGCGGCCAGGGCGTTGTGGTAGGTGACGAAAGGTTTGGCCAAAGCTCCCCCGTAGACTGGCTGAAGGATCGGCGTGTCCACTTCCAGGAAACCGCGCTCGCTGAGAAAATCGCGCACCAAGGTCATTATGCGGGCGCGCAGGCGGATATTGTCGCGAGCCTTGGGGTTGGCGATGAAATCCAGGTAGCGTTGTCGATAACGTATCTCCGTATCGCGCAGTCCGTGCCACTTCTCGGGCAGAGGGCGAAGAGCCTTGGAGAGCAGGGTGTACGATTTCACTGACACCGTCACTTCACCAGTGTGGGTGCGAAAGGTTGAACCGCGCACGCCCAGAATGTCGCCGATGTCCACCAACTTGGTCAGGCGGCTGTAGGCTTCCTCCCCCAGGGCATCCTGGCGGAAGTAGAGTTGAATGCGCCCTTCCCCATCATCGAGGTGAGCAAAGCTGGCTTTGCCATGAAGGCGAAAGGCCACCAAACGGCCTGCTAGGCTGACTTCCTGTCCTTCCAAGATGGTGAAGTCCTCCACCACTTGAGGAGCAATATGGCTGGCTGAATAGGGACCGTTGTAGGGTTCAATGCCTTGCTGGCGAAGCGCGGCCAATTTGCCGGCGCGTTCTTCCAGCCCGACTTCGTCCGCCATTAGCGGCTGATGTTGAGGATTTGGTAATGGAATTCACCGGCGGGGGCTTTCACGCGAATGAACTCCTTGTTCTTCTTCCCCAGCAAGGAACGGCCTAATGGGGAATCATCAGAGATACGGCTATTTTTGGGGTCTGCCTCGTAGGAACCGACAATAGTGAACTCGAGTTCTTTCTGGTTGTCCAGGTTCAACAAACGCACTTTGCTTCCTACGGAAACGTAGCGATTCTCACCCTCCACTGACTCCTCGATGATCTTGGCGTGAGAGAGCATCTTCTCCAGGGTCAGGATTCGCCCTTCCACGAAGGCTTGTTCTTTCTTGGCTTCATCATACTCAGCATTCTCGGAGAGGTCGCCGAACTCTTTGGCCCGGGCGATGCGTTCGGCCACTTCGTGCCGCCGCACGCTGCGCAGGGTCTCCAGCTCCTCTTCCAGCTTGACTAAACCTTCACGCGTTATATAGAGTTTCTTTTCGGTTGGGATCATCGTTTACGCCCTCTTTTTTCTTTCCGCATATTCATTCTTTTCTGGGGATGCCCTATTAAGCCACAACGGAAGCCGCTTTGCAAGTAAGCGACGCCGCACTGAGAAGGTTTTCCGCCAGGCTGCCTTTCTCCCACCGTGAGAAAGAACGAGCAGTCGAGTCTTTATCTGTAAAGCTTATCATCTTCGTGGAAGCGCATGCAGCACGATTCCAAGATTCAACGAGCCCATCCAGGCGGAACCTCTTAGAAACGCTAAATATAAAGACCTGACCCCAAGTGGCTAAGCCGGGAAGGATCCATCCACCCAGGCTGAATCCAGCCGGCTGCTGGCAACGCAGTCGTTGACGAATTTGATTCCACGAGCGCCGTCTACTACGGTCGGGAAGAAGTCCAATGGGTCGGCCGGTCGTCCTTCTTTGCGTGCGATCAGAACATTGCAAAAACTGCGGAAGAGATTGGCGAACGCTTCAAAGTAGCCTTCCGGATGGCCGGCGGGGACACGCACGAAGCGGGCAGCCTCGGGTGAAAGATAGCTGGAGCCGCGGGTCAGGATTTGCATGGGCTCATCTTTTCGCTGGAAGCGCAGGAGATTGGGGTTTTGGTGCGACCACACCAAAGCGCCCTTGTCGCCATAGACGCGGATGCGCAGTCCATTCTCCTCGCCGATGGCGACCTGCGAGGACCAATAGGTTCCGCTGGCGCCGCCTTTGTAGCGAAGCATCATATAAGCATTGTCATCCAGCAAACGGCCGGGGACCATGATCTCCAGCCTGGCTGCCAGCTTGTCGATCT
>JBAXQG010000029.1:0-8816 GCA_037131855.1 bacterium | reverse complement strand
TGGAGGGAATCACCCAGATCCACACGTCCGGCAGCCGGAAGACGGCCGTGGCCCGCGCTTTCCTCAAGCCGGGAAGTGGCGCTATCGTTATTAACACCAAGTTGCTGTCCGCCTATTTTCATCGTCAGACCTTGATTGATGCAGTCATGAAGCCGCTGATTCTTACCAATACCGCTGGCAGCTATGACCTGCGCATCACCGTCAAGGGGGGCGGCACCACCGGGCAAGCCGGCGCCATCCGCCATGCCATTGCTCGCGCTCTGCTGCGGGTAAATCGCGAGGAGTTCCACGATCCACTGAAGAAAGCCGATCTATTGACCCGCGACCAACGCGTCAAGGAACGGAAGAAATACGGTTTGAAAAGGGCCCGCAAGGCGCCTACCTACCGCAAACGTTAACCTCAGCAACTTAAAAATAAAATGGGGACAGATTTCGAATCTGTCCCCATTTTGTTGTCCCTCTGTCCCCGCAATGATTCACAAGGGTCTAGGAAAGAGATGCTTGTCCTACAAAGTCTCAGGTGCTACATTCCTTCTTGGAAATACCCGTGAGGAGGAACTGATGAACCTGAATGAAGGACCCAAGATAATTGCCCCTATTCCCGGTCCCCTGACCAAGCCAATCGTCGCCCGTGATGTAAGGTATTTGGCGACCGGCACCAAAGGATCTCCCGTGGCTGTGAAGTGGGGAAGAGGTGTGCGTTTTGAGGATGTTGACGGCAACCTCTACCTCGACTTCACCAATGGAATGGTCGCCGGTACCGGGCACTGCCACCCCAAAGTGGTGAAAGCCATCCAAGAGCAGGCCGAGAAGTTCCTCTTCTTCAATGGTCCGGATTTTTATTACGAAATCCAAGGGCTTATTGCTGAGAAACTTTGCCGGCTCGCGCCGGGTTCCCACGAAAAGAAGGTCTTTCTTTCCAGTTCTGGCGCCGAGGCCAACGAAGCGGCTATCAAGCTGACCCGCTCAGGAACCAATCGCAAGCAATTCATCGCTTTTCTGGGGGCCTTTCACGGCCGCACTTTGGGCGCTCTTTCCCTGACCGGTTCGAAGGTGGTCCAGCGCGAGTCTTTCTTTCCGATGATGCCCGGGGTTACCCACCTGCCTTTCGCCTATTGCTACCGCTGTGCCTACGGGATGAAAGAAGAGACGTGCGGGATGTGGTGCGCTCATATCCTGGAGGATCTCTATTTTCAACGCTTGATCCCGGCTGAGGAAGTTGCCGCCGTCTTTATGGAGCCACAGCAAGGGGAAGGCGGTTACGTAGTCCCGCCCAAAGCGTTTGTGCAGGCAATCCAGGCGATCTGCCGCAAGTACGGCATCCTCTTCGTCGCTGATGAAGTGCAAGCCGGCTTTGGCAAGACCGGTCGTCTCTTCGCCATCGAGCATTTCGACGTGGTCCCCGATATCCTTAGCTTGGGCAAGGCTATCGCCTCCGGCCTTCCGTTAGGCGCCACTATCTTTCGCAGCGAGCTGGATTTTCCCAAGCAAGGTCGCCATTCCAACACCTACGGCGGCAATCCGATCGCAGTCGCGTCCGCCCTGGCTACCATCGAGGCCATTCAAGAAGAGAAGATGCTGGAGAACGCGCGCGAGGAGGGTGCTTACTTCAAAAAGGGGTTGCAAGGGCTGCAAGGAGAATTCGAGCCGATCGGCGATGTGCGCGGTTTGGGGTTGATGTTGGCCATCGAGCTGGTGCTGGACCGGGAGAGCAAGATCCCAGCCAAGGATTTGCGCGACAGAGTGATCGATCTCTGCTGCGAGCGAGGCCTGTTGCTGTTGCCTTGCGGCGCGTCGGCGATACGCTTTACCCCGGCTATCGTTGTCAACCGGGAGGAGATCGATTTGGGCTTGGAGATTCTCCGCGGCGCGATCCGCGATGCGATGAAGGCCTAAGGCGTTTTGTACCCACAGATCCGTTTTGACCTCGAGGCGATCGAGGGGAACGCACGCCGAGTGGCGGAGCTCTGCCACCCAAGCGGCGTATCTTTCCTGGGTGTCACCAAAGTGGTTGCTGGAGACCCGAAAATCGGCCGCGCCATGCTCAATGGAGGCGCGCAGGGATTGGCTGATTCACGGCTGGCCAACTTGCAGCGCCTGCGCCGAGCGGGGCTTGACTGCCCGTTGTCGCTGCTGCGCGCAGTGGGTCCTGGAGAGGCTGAGGAAACCATCAAGTGGGCGGATCTGAGCATTCAAAGCAGCGAGGAAACCTTGCAGGCGCTCGACCGGGAAGCGGAACGAAAGGGCTGTTTGCACCAAGTTTTACTGGCGGTGGAAAGTGGCGACCTGCGTGAGGGGCTGATGCCGGAACGCTTGCTGGAAGTGACTCGGGCCTTCCAGGGTTGGAAGCATCTCACTTTAACCGGGTTGGCCACGAACTTTGCTTGCCTCTCTGGCGTTCTCCCCACCCCCCAGAGCATTAGGGATTTCGTATCCTTGGCGACACGGGTCGCGGAGGAGGTTGGTCACTCCCTGACCACGCTCTCCGCGGGGGCGACGGTATGCCTTGCTTTGCTTGAGCGCGGAGAGATGCCGGAGGGAGTTAACCAACTGCGCATCGGCGAGGCCATCGTTTGCGGCGCCGATACCTCCGGGGCGAGACGTGTTCCGGGCACTCGCCAGGATACCGCTCTCCTCTTTGCCGAGGTGGTCGAGGTAGAAGAGAAGCCGTCGCTGCCTTGGGGACCTCTTGGGCGGGATGCTTTTGGCGGTATGCCCACTTTCCTTGACCGGGGACGAAGGATTCGCGCACTCCTTGCTGTGGGCCGGGTGGACAGCGAGCATGACGATTTGGAGCCCGAGGAGCCCGGCCTTGAAGTGATCGGGTCCAGCTCCGATCACTTGCTGGTCGATGTCACCGAACGGGGTAAACGTACCGCAGTAGGAGAGATTCTCTCCTTCCACGCTGGCTATCATGCTATTTTACGGGCATGCGCTTCTCCTTACGTGGAGAAAACAGTAATCAAGTAATTCAGTAGTTGAGTAATCAAGTAATCAAGTAGTTGAGTGAAAACAAGATTTAGTATTTACTCGATCACTTAACCACTGAACCACTTAACCACTGAATTATTAATCTAGAGAGGATGGATCGAATGAAACAGAAAGTACTGATCATGGGAGCAGCGGGGCGCGATTTCCACAATTTCAACGTCTTCTTCCGTGATAACGCGCAATACGACGTGGTGGCCTTCACAGCCACCCAGATCCCTGATATCGAGGGGCGGCGTTACCCGGCTGAGCTGGCCGGCAAGCTCTACCCGAAGGGGATCCCGATCTACGCCGAAGGTGAGCTGATTTCCTTGATTCGCAGCTTGGAAGTCGACTTGGTGGCTTTCGCCTACTCTGATGTGTCCAATGAGTACGTCATGGGAAAGGCAGCTGAAGTCATGGCCGCTGGGCCGGACTTTATGCTGATGGGGCCGAAGAGTACCTGGTTGAAGAGTGTCAAACCGGTGATCTCGATCTGTGCCGTGCGCACCGGAGCTGGGAAATCACAAACCAGCCGCCGTGTCGTCTCGATCTTGCGGGGTATGGGAAAACGCGTCGTCTCGATCCGCCATCCGATGCCCTACGGCGACCTGGTCGAGCAAGCCGTGCAGCGTTATGCCACGATGGAGGACTTGCTTGACAACAAGTGTACTATCGAGGAACGGGAAGAGTACGAACCGCACGTAGCCATGGGCGCCATTGTCTACGCGGGCGTGGACTACGAGGCGATCCTTCGCCGGGCTGAACAGGAAGCGGACGTGATCATTTGGGATGGCGGGAACAATGATTTTTCTTTCTATGCGCCGGACTTCCAAATCGTCGTAGCGGATCCTCTCCGGCCTGGCCATGAGCGCCTTTACCACCCTGGTCAAACCAACAGCAGGATGGCGGATGTGGTGGTGATCAACAAAGTAGACTCTGCGCCGCGAGAGAACGTGGAACTGGTGCGGGACTCTTTCCGCCGGATGAACCCCGATGCCTTGGTAATCGAAGCCCGCTCGGCGGTGAAAGCTGACGGGATTGAGCAGATTGCCGGCAAGCGAGTCTTGGTGGTAGAGGATGGTCCTACCGTGACGCATGGGGGGATGGGCTATGGCGCTGGTTTCGTCGCGGCCAAACGGGCCGGAGCCAAGGAGATTGTCGATCCACGCCCCTTCGCTATCGGGTCCATACGCCAAACCTTCAGCAAGTACAGCCACCTCTGCGATGTCTTGCCGGCGATGGGCTACGGCGGCAAGCAGATGGAAGAACTGGAAGAAACGATCAACGCCACTGATTGTGATTTGGTGGTGGTCGGAACCCCGATCGATCTGCCTCGCTTCCTCCACCTTAACAAGCCATCGGTGCGCGTGTATTATGAACTGGAAGAGATCGGCCACCCCGACTTGAAGGATCTCTTGGCAGAGCGCTTGTCAAAACTGGAAAAGTAGGAGGAAAAATGAACCGGGATCTCAAAGGCAGAGACTTGCTTTCCTTGCGCGATCTTACCCGGCAGGAGATGGAGTGGATCTTCGACTCGACGCGTCTCTTGAAGACGGAACGGCGAATGGGTCAGTTCTCTCACCTGTTGGAAGGAAAAACGCTGGCCATGATATTCCAGAAGACCTCCACTCGCACCCGCGTCTCCTTTGAAACGGCGATGACACAACTGGGCGGTCATGCTCTCTTCCTCTCCGCTAACGACCTGCAACTAAAGGTCGGGGAAACGATCCTCGACACAGCTCGCGTCTTGGGGCGTTATGTGGACGGGATCATGGCCCGCGTTTTCGCACATGGGGACGTGGTTGACTTAGCCAAAGGCTCGCTGGTGCCGGTGATCAACGGCCTTTCCGATTTCACTCACCCCTGTCAAGGTCTTACCGACCTCTACACCGTGTTGGAGCATAAAGGAACCTTGAAGGGTCTGACTTTGACTTACGTCGGGGATGGCAACAATGTCGCCCATTCCCTCATCTACGGAGGAACCAAGATGGGGATGCACGTGCGTTTGGGGACGCCCTCCCACTTTAAGCCGGCGGCCGAGGTGATCGCTGCCGCCGAACTATCTTGCCAGGAATCGGGGGGAAGTCTGGAGCTTTTCGACGATCCCCATCGCGCTGTACGCGACGCCGATGTCGTCTACACCGACACTTGGATCAGCATGGGCCAGGAGAGTGAACGCGAGGAACGGTTAAAAGTCTTTCAGCCCTACCAGGTTTCTTCGGCGTTACTGGATCAAGCCAAGCCGGACGCCATCGTGATGCACTGTCTTCCCGCTCACCGTGGCTTGGAGATCAGCGACGAAGTCATGGACGGACCCCGGTCGGTGATCTTTGACCAGGCTGAGAACCGGCTCCACGTGCAAAAGGCAATCCTCGCCCTTTTGTTGTAGGACTGGCCAATAAGATGATTGTAGATTTTGGATTTTGGATCGATGATTTGAAGGCTATCCAATCAAAATTCTGCATTCAGCAATCAGCAATGTTTTGACACCGGTAAGGACTGCGCAATGAGCTCATTTTGGCAGTGGCTGGAAGAGTTCTGGGGAAAGATCCAGATCCCCTCGCTGGCTCTGAATATCCTCGATGTGCTCATTATTGCGGTCCTTTTCTATTTGCTCTTTCTGCTGATAAAAAGAACGCGGGCTTTTCAGCTTTTCCAAGGTTTAACCATAGGAATCATCGTCATGCTGTTGGCCTCGGTAGTGGCTGGTTGGATCGGCTTGACCACCCTGGAGTGGGTGCTGCGGACCATCGTGGCAATGCTGGTGGGCACCTTGCCATTGGTATTGGCGATTATCTTCCAGCCGGAGTTGCGCCATTTTCTGGCGCGAATTGGACGCGGCGGCTTTATTGGACACAACCGTTCACAGGAAGCCGTAGTCGACCAGGTGATCGCTGCCGTGCGACACATGAGCGCGGATCGGACCGGCGCGCTGATCGTCCTGGAGAAAGCTTCCGGGTTGGTCGAGGTGGCCGAGAGCGGCGTACAGCTCGATTCCCTGGTTTCCGCAGACACGCTGGAGTCGATCTTTTTTCCGAACTCTCCCTTGCACGATGGAGCCGTTCTGATTCGCGGAAATCGCATTGAAGCGGCGAGAGTGATGATCCCCTTTCCTGACTCAGTGCCGGGAGGGGAAGGTTTGGGGACGCGCCACAACGCCGGTCTCAGCCTTTCGCGTGACAGCGATGCTCTGGTGATCATCGTTTCCGAGCAAACCGGTACGGTCTCACTAGCTCGGGAAGGGAAGCTGCAACGGGATATCAAACTGGATCGGCTGCGAGGGGAACTGCTGCGCAGCTTCAGCTCGCCAGCCCGCGGCAGCGCATCCGCCGGAGAGGAGGAGCCATGAAGAGGATCGTTCGGGCATTGACCTCCAATGGGAACCTGAAGGCGCTCTCTTTGCTCTTGGCCCTCTTCCTCTGGGCTTACGTAGTGACGGCTGAGGCCCCTCAGTTGGAACGGGTGCTGCCAATCTCAGTGAAGGTAGAGAACCTGGGGGAAGGGTTGGCGGCTTCTCAACTTCCTCCCACCGTCTCGGTCCGCCTGCGCGCTCCAGTGCGGATGGAGGTCAACCCGGAAAACCTCACTGCCTCAGTGGACTTGAAGGGGCTGGGAGAGGGGAGTTGGACCGTCCCGGTGTCGGTCAAGCCGATCCCCGGCGCCACTTTGGTGGAAACCCGCCCGGACTCGGTCAATCTACTGCTGGAGAAGGTGGAGACGAAGACCCTCACTGTGGAGATCGTTTACTTCGGACAACTGCCGCAAGGTTTCACGTTAGGGCCGTCTTCTACGATCGAACCAGCAGCGGTAAGTCTGAAAGGGCCGCGCAGCGAGTTGCAAAAAGCACAACGAGCCGTCGCCCCGATCAACCTCTCGCAGGTGAGCAGCGAAATCAGCCAAACTGCTATTGTGCAAGTAGTCGACCCGGAGGGAATAACCCTAACCAATCAACAAGTGGAGCCCTCCACGGTGAACATCTCCATTCCGGTCAACCTGGCCTCCCTCTTCAAGACGGTGCCAATCAAGGCTGACCTGCGGGGAGCGCTGGCTTCCGGTTACTTGGTGAAGCAAGTCCTGGTGAATCCCTCCATCGCCACGCTGGAAGGAACGGTCGACTCGCTGGATCGCGTCTCTTCCTTGTCCACTTTGCCGATCCCCTTGAATGGACAGTCGACTGATTTCCTCACCTGGTCCAACCTGGATCTCAGCGGGATCACGGGAGGCACACTGGAGGTCAGGCTGGTGGATCCGAGCCCGGTCCAAGTGGAAATCCAAGTGGAAAGATCCGGTCAAGCCCAATTCGAGATCCCCATCGTCGCTCAGGGGGGAGGCGCCGGAGTTCAACTGGCCTCACCCAGCGTGCGGATCTTGGCGGGAGGGCCGCAATCGGTGATCGATGGGTTAAGCGCTGCTGATTTTACCGCCACTGTCCAAGTCGGCGGTTTATCACCGGGATCTCATGTGCTGTGGGTTCTTGTACAGCCGCCTCCCGGCGTGTTTCTGGCACAAGTGACCACACCCACCGTGGAGGCGAGGATAGAATGACGATAAAAGGGAAGATGTTCGGCACCGATGGGGTGCGAGGCGTAGCGAACTACGATTTGACAGCCGGGCTGGCTCTTCAACTGGGCCGCGCTTTGGGATTCTCCCTGCAAGAGCGCAGCGCCAAGCCTCTGGTGCTGGTGGGGAAAGATCCGCGCCTCTCTTCCGATATGATCGAACAGGCCTTCAGTGCCGGTCTTCTCTCCAGCGGCGTGCGGGTTGGTTTATTGGGGATTGTCACTACCCCGGCTCTCTCCATCCTGGTGAAAGAATATCGCGCTGCTGCCGGAGCGATGATCTCGGCTTCCCACAATCCGATCGACGACAACGGCATAAAAATATTCGGCGCCGATGGTTATAAACTGAGCGACCTGGAAGAATCCCACATCGAGCAGGTATTCGCTTCACAACCGCTGGAGGGGCCGCGTTTCCCCGCCTCCTACGAGATTTTATCGGAGGGGGGCGAGTTCTACCGTGCCTTCTTGCAGCGCTTTGCGCCCCCGCGCCTTCCCCCGCTGCGCATAGTCTTGGATTGTGCCTGGGGTTCCACCAGCCTCTTCGCGCCGGAGATCTTCCGCCGGCTCGGAGCGGAGGTGGAAGCGCTTCATGCCGTTCCCGACGGCCAACGGATCAACGTGCATTGCGGCGCGACGAGGCCTGAGGTGCTGAAAGAGGCGGTTCTCAGGCGGGGCGCTGATCTCGGGTTTACCTTTGATGGGGATGGCGACCGGCTTATGGCTGTCGATCGCAACGGCCGGCTGGTGGATGGAGACGTGGTCCTTTGCGCCTACGGGTTGCACCGCTTGCGCAAAGGCGCCTTACCCGGTCAAGCCGTGGTCGGGACCGTGATGAGCAACATGGGCCTGGAATTGGCCCTGGCGAAAGAAGGGGGAAAGCTCCTGCGTGCCAAGGTAGGGGACCGCTATGTCCTTGAGAAGATGGCGGCTAGCGGCGCCGTCCTCGGGGGAGAACAATCCGGGCATGTCATCTTCGGCGAGATCTCGCCGGCTGGAGATGGCATCCTCACCGCCTTGATGCTTCTCAACTTGGTCGCCGATTCAGGACAAGACCTCAGTGATTTAGGTTGCGAACTGGTGCGTGTTCCACAGGTTCTGCTCAATGTGCGCGCCGAGCGGAAGGAGTTCCTGGAACAGGATCAACCCGTGCAAGAGGCTATTGCGGAAGCGGAGCAACGGTTGGCCGGCCGAGGGCGAGTGCTGGTTCGCTCCTCCGGCACCGAGAAACTGGTGCGGGTAATGGTAGAAGCGATAGATGAAGCAGAAGCCCTGCGAGAAGCGCGAGAA
>JBAXQG010000028.1:0-9369 GCA_037131855.1 bacterium | reverse complement strand
TTGCTCTCCAGTGCGGTTGTTTTCTCCCTTGTCACTGCAGATGCCGCACTGGGGCGCCACGGTCCCATCCCAGGAAAGGCGATGATCCCAGGAACCTTGTTACTTCGAGACCGCCTTACCCACTCAATATGAGAAAGAGCCAGAATATCTACCCAGATCAGCGCTGGCGCAGATCTTTGAGATGTAGCTCTAGGGTTCCTCGACCAAGACGTTGTCGAAGGCCACCTCGGTCATCGAGCCGGCATTGACGAAGAAACCGACATCACCGAAGCGCAGCGCTGCGTTCCCCAAGTCCGCTACCTGAACGCCGCGGACGCTCAACAGGAAGCGCGAGTCCTTCACCTCCGCCTGCAGGGTGATTGGACCTTCCAGGCCAAAGAGGCGATTTTCGGCCAAGGTCTCATAAGAGCCGTCACGCAATTGGAGGAACCAATAGGAACGATCGGCCCGGACCTCGATCCCGAAACAGTAGCACTGGTCATCTCCGGAATAGCGCAAGACCAGGCCGTAGGAATAATACTCGTCAGTGGTCTCCAGGACTTGCACCTCAGCCTTCATCCGGAAATTCCCGTAGTCTTGGCGGGCTCTTCCAACACGGAAGGCATCTGCGCGGATGATGTAACTGCCATCGTAGATGCCCGTGTATTCCCCCTCGTCCGGTCCCTCGCTGGAAGTCCAGGAGGATTGCGGGTTGGAAAAATCATCGGCCAAAAGGATCCCGGGGGTGGCTGGCGGGGTTTCACTGGTTGCGCCTCCCTCTACCGCCCAGACCTCCAGGTCAGCGAAATCCGCGCCGACATTCTGGGTCACTAGATCAATCCCGCCGCTGGTGAAGGCATAATCCTGGACCTCCGCCAGGACAGTATCGTTGACTGCCAGGCGCAGGGTTCCGCCCAGGCAGGTGACCTCAATGCGGTTCCAGGAGGCGCTGTCCGCGGGCAAAATGACGGGGGTATAATCGTGAGCCAGCTCGGTGAGGTCGCCGCTTTCACGGCGGTTCAGGTAATACCCGGGGTTCCCGTTCCCACCGATGGAAAGGAGGAACTCGTAGCAGTCTCGTTGGTTCGGTTGAAGCCGCACCTGTAGACCGTAATAGCCATAAGAGCCGGTTTCCGGCCTGACCCTCACCGTCAAGCGGAAATCACGGAAGATTTGCATGACGCTGGCGCTCTGGTCGGCACTGATGCGATAGACACCGTCAACGAAGGAACAACCGCTACTGCCCGGTGGGTCGTTACGCCAGGGAGCGCGATAGGTGGCGAAGGATTCGGCATAGAGCTGCCCGGGCGGGGTGGGGGAGGGTAACAGCGATTCCTCGGTGGGGGAAGGGGAAGATGACGGCGATTCCGGAGTCGGGGTCAGTGTCGGTGTTTCCTGCGTCGTCGGGGTCGAGGCAGGCGTTTCCTCAACAGGCGGGCTGCTGCAGGCGCCCAATAAACAGATCAAGAGCAGAACGATCCACAACGCTCGTTTCATCTCATCACCTTCTCAGCAAAATTATCTATCAGGATACCACAACAGTACCCCCGAGCCGCGTTGAAGTCTGGAAAAACTGGCCCTGGCCGTCATAGTAGTGAGCCGACCCAATGCTGAAACGCGATTCATTTAGACGAACCCCTTCTTCCCTTCGAGCGAGGGCCGGGAGTTCTCGCTGATCTTCAGTGACTGGTCAGGGCTGTGATCGTGGAAGGTCAGCGCGCACTTGGATCGTTTCACGGTTTTTCGAAGACTAGCCCGCATCCTGCCTGCAGGGCTTTGAGCCAATAACCCGAGGTGGGTTGGAAGATCGCGCCGCTGCTCAACAACTCGTAAGCCTGACCATTCCAGCGGTAGAAAGGACCTTTGATCCAACCGCCGCTCATGGCCGCCTCCAGACTTTTGCTCTCTCCTCCCCGCGTTACATTCACCGAACCCCAGGCCACGGCCTGGTGGTACGGCGTACCGATCAGGTTCCAACCTGGGTAGAGGGGCACAGCCGTGACTGCCTGGCTGTTGGGCGGGCCGGCAATGGTCAAGCTTCCCGCTGGAGGCGCTTTCAACCAGTACCCCGCGCCTACCGCCAGGGTGATACCGCTTCTTGCGCGGTAAGTTCCCAGGGCGGCGTCCCAGGAAAAAAGCGGCCAGCCTAGCGGAAAAATGGCCTCCGGGCTGGGGTCAGGAAGTGCCAGGGGCACGGCGACCATGTTCCACCCGGCCACCAGGGGAAGGTCGAGGATCACCGAGCCGGTCTGGTGTTGCACTTCCAGAGTTACCCCGTCGTAGGCAGCAGCGCCTAGCACGAGGAGATGCCAACTGCCGGCCTGCAGGGGGATCGGGCTGGAGCTGGGAGTGATGGAGATCTGCTGTTCTGTTCCTGGACCTGTTGAACTGTAATCCCAGGAGGTGGGGGTAGCCGGGCTCCCGTAACGCAGGAAGAGGTCACAGTCCCCGCTTCCCCCGCTGGTGGCGAGAGTCAGGCTGACCTCGGGCGCGACATTTGCCAATGAGCTGGCTGGAACCACGAATTGGTAGCAGCGCTGGCTTCCTCCAGCCCCGGCCAATCCGAATATGGGCACGCCGCTACGCAGCAGGTTGGTGATAGCGAAGGGTTGCGGCGATCGGGCTTGGATTCCTGGATGATCGGGCGCTGAGAGGCGAATAAGGCAGTGGCTGGAAGTCGGCGTTTCCACCGTCCAATGCGCCATGCCCAGGTTAGGCGCGCGAGGGAAGAGCACATCCCAGCTCCAACCGTTATTGCGGGATATTTCCAGACCAACCTCCGGCAAGCCCTCGGCCTTCCAGCGGATGGACGCCAACTCCCCCAGCGTCCAGCTTTCACCGCCAGTAGGAGCGAGCAGCTCCAGCTTTGGCGCGTTCCCGCCTACCCAGTCCGGGTCGACATCCCAGTCTGGGGAGTTGGTTAGTCGCGTCATACCGCTCCCGTCGACGTTGATGCGGTAGATCTCCCAGTTGCCGTCTCGGAACGACTGGAAGGCGAGCTGGTTGCCGTCCGGCGACCAGCTCGGATGCTCATCACTGGCCGGGTCCGATGTCAGGCGGACTAATCCGCTGCCATCGGCATTCATCAAATAGATCTCATCGTTCCCGTAAAGAGGGTCGGCGCGGCTGGAAGCAAAGGCAATCTTCGTTCCGTCAGGCGACCAAGCCGGTTCGTCATCAGACCAGGCGCCATTGGTCAAGCGGGTGATCCCGCTGCCATCGGCATTCATCTGGTAGATCTGATCTCCGCCAGGCGGATTGTCGCGGCTGGAAGCAAAGGCGATATGCGTGCCGTCCGGCGACCAGGCCGGCATCCGGTCGCTGGCGGGATTTGTTGTCAAACGGCGCAAATCACTGCCATCTGGATTGATGCTCCAAATCTCGTCATTGCCATCCCCTGAGGCGACGAAGGCGATGCGGGGACCGAAAGCGGGCTCGTTCCCCGTGACGAGAAAGGAGGGGAAGCTGCCGTCGACGTTCTCGGTGAAGACTTCCAGCGTACCGGGACTGACCCGCGAGGTGGAGAAAGCGATCCTTGCGCCATCCGCACCGGCTGAAGGCGCGCGGTCCCAGAAGGCGGTCGCAGCGATGCGGCGCTGGGAGGATCCGTCAGACTTCATCCGGTAGAGCTGCAGGGCGCCCCCGTCCCGTTCCGAGGCGAAGAGGATCTCCCCCGTGGCGGGCGAACGGGCGATGTCGAAGTCGAAAGCGGACCCGTCCTGCAGGGGGTGGACGGCCGAGTCGCGCACGCGCAGGCGGCAGGTGGAGGAAGGGGGGCCGGTCACGGTCCATGGTTCGCTGCCATCATTGGCCGTGCTGGCAATGAGGGTCTGCCATGTTCGGTTCCCGTCCCGGCTGAGGTCGATCGATACCGTGGAGGCCGCCAGACGAGAAGTCCAGGCGATCATCTGGGACGACCCTTCCACCCAAATCTCTCCGCCAATAGGAGCCAGCAGTTGCAGGTAGGGATCAATAAGGGGGTCGAGCAGGGCGAAGTCCTGGCTGGAGGTGGCGCATAAGGTGGGAGTGATCATGCTGGCGACGCGGATGCGGCAGGCGGTGGAGCGCGGGCCGGCGACTATCCAAGACCATCCTCCCACGCTAGGCAGGTTCTCGGCCAGGATTTCCCAGGAACCCCCCGGGAAGGCCCGGTTGATCTCCAAGCGAACGAGGTCAGCCAGGCGGCTGGAGCGCCACTGGATCAACCGCTGACTGCCGAGGGTCCACCCTTCCCCGCCCGTGGGCTGAGTTAGGGTGATGTGGGGAAGGCCCCACCCTGTCCAGCGGGGCCAAGTTGCAGCTAGATCCCCAGTGGGGATCAGGACGGCTGGAGCGGTCCCCTCGATCGACACTCGGTAGAGTTGCGTGGTCCAGCCTTCCAGTCGCGCCATGGTGATTTGGCGGGAGTCGGGCGGCGTCGGCGTCGACGTGGGCGTGGACGTGGGGGTGGGGGTGGGCGTCGGTGTCGGCGTGGGCGTCGGTGAATTCCCCAGACGCATGAAGGTGATCTGGCGGGAGTCGGGGGACCAACAGGGGACGTAATCATCGCCGGGGCCGGTGGTGAGGACGGTCTGCCCGCTGCCGTCCGGCGCCATCAGATAGATGCGGGAGGCGCCGCTGCGGCTGGAGGCGAAGGCGATGCGGCTGCCGTCAGGGGACCAGCAGGGGGTGGTGTCCTGCTGAGGGCTGTCAGTCAGGCGCACCACCTGGGTTCCGTCGGCCTTCATGACGTAAATATCGCCATTTTGATTATCCGCAGAGAACATAAAGAAGGCGATGTGCGAACCGTCCGGGGACCAGCAGGGGTTGTAGGCGCTCCTCTGAGGAAAGTAGGTCAGACGGGTCGACGATCCACCCGCCGCTGGGACAGTGAAGATCTGGTAGAAACCATCGACTGTTTGAGCGAAGGCGATGCGGCTGCCGTCCGGGGACCAGGCCGGGGTGGTGTCCCAGGCGTCGTTGGCGGTCAGGCGCACCACCTGGGTCCCGTCTGCTGCCATGGCATAGATCTCCCCTTTGCTGTTATCCCGGTTTGACATAAAGGCGATGCGTGTCCCGTCCGGAGACCAAGAGGGAACGGAGTTCTCCCCCGAACCATTGGTCAACCGAACTTGGTTCGAGCCATCCGGGTCGACGGTGTAGAGATCTGTTTGACCAACTACGACCATCGAGGAGTAGATGATCCGTCCTGAATCGACTGAAACAGCCTGGGGAGGATCCGTCCCGTTCGCCCCGGCGTCGAGCGGGTTCACTGCGTTTCCCGGCATCCAGCAAAAAGCCAGCAGCGCGATCACAGCAAGAATCAACCATCTCGACTTCATGATACCCTCCTACAACTTATTCTCCCGGATGCGCCCTGGGAGGGAGGAAAAGGCCGGAGTTGATACGTATCGAGCTGCGCACAGTGAAGGACGAGGCCGGGACCGCTTTGACTCTATTATATCAACAACGGAGAACCTGCTTACCTGCAAGAAAGGACCAGTTCGCTTCTTGACGCCGAGAGCCGGTCATGGCATCTTGGCTTCTTCCGGGCCGGCGACCTCCGCGCCGGTATCCAGGGTGTTCTGCACCTGAGCGGCGGTTACAGGTTGCTGTGCTTGGGCGTACACCTTCATGCTGGAAAACCCGATCGCGCTGGCAAGGAGCAAGGCGATGGCCACAACTGCAACGCTGTTTCTACGTTTTATTGTGTTTCGCCTTTTCTATGACGGCAGTTCACCCGCCCTTCTGAGAGGCATCTAAGCAAAGAGAGATGAAGTCTCCATGAAATGAAATCACGGATTTCTTCATGAAAGGCAAAATAGCACCAGCGTGTGCAAAGGAAATACTGCGACCTTCTGAAAACCCGCCTGGGTGGCCATCTGCATGATCTGTTCCTCTTGCAATCGTTCTTCCAGGCTTGGACCGAAATCCTGCACTTGATAAGGCCATTCCAGAATGGCCACTCTTTTTCGAGCAACGCGAGCGCCTTCTTTAATAGCTTTCAGTCGGTCATCTGTCTCATGTAACAGTAAACCCATAAAGACAAGGTCGAAGGTCTGGTCCTGAAAGGGGAGCGATTCGGCGATGCCAATCGAAAAATGGATACCGGGCAACGCCTTCTCGGCTTCAGCGATCATTTCAGGATTGGCGTCGATTCCCTCAACGCTGAATCCCGATTTGGCAAAAGCCTCCGCGAAGACGCCACTCCCCGTGCCGACATCGAGAATGCTGTGGATATCGGCATCCCGGGTGACCAGTTGGAGCACCCGGTCGACTTCCAATCGCGCCAACCGCTCCGAATTGCGCAGGATGGCGGCGCCTTGGCGATATCGTCGTTCGTGCATGAATACTCCTTCATTCGTGTTTCGATGCGGCTGCTGGCTCCTGCACCGATCAATGATGATAGCAGGAATTGGCGTCAAAGGGCCGGCCGCCGCACAGTGAAAGTAGCGCCTTTTCCGCGCCATTAACCTAGGCGCAGAAGCGCAAACATGGTGTAATGAAGGAAATTGAGGCGTGCCAAGGGTAGGGGTCCGATCATCCCTCTGCAAAGCCGGACGTGGGCTCGCGCCTGGAAAGGAGGTTCGAATGTGAAGGACGGCGTCCTCAAGGTGGACGCGCTGTGCAGGAGGATTCTGGGGCGCCGGCAGAGGGCAGCCCCAGGTTTAACTTGCACCCGAATGAGGTGAAGGGATAAGTCGGATGCGACCGACGGAGCCGGATCGGCGAACGAGGGAAAGCAACGCCCTGCGAAGTGCCTGGGGTTGAGAGTTGAGCGTGTTGGAAAGGAAACATCTGAAGAATGGAACGCGAACGGCATCACTTTGATTACGGCATCCTTCCAGCCATTGGGCTGATCGGGCTGGCCATTATGACCGGAATGGTCCGATTGGGTTGGTCCGGCACGCTCCTGTTGGACTTGATCCAGTGGGTTCTGATAGGCATTGCTCTCGTCTGTGGAGTAACTTATCTCGTTGGAAAGACGCTCGGAGGATATCTTCAGAACCGACCGCGATCAACGAACAAGCGTCAGGGAGCCGCAGCGATGGACCACAACCCGCCGCGACCTGGACAGCCGATCTCCCGCGACCGGGGTTTTCCTTTCCCTTCGACTCATTCGAGGGCAGGCGCTCGAGGGCAAGCCTATGAGGGACACGCGAAGAGAAGCAGCCCACAAACCTCTTTTCATCGCAGCCCTGAACCACCCCAAGGCCGCAGGGGCCAACAGTCTCTCCCTGCCGTGATCCAGCCTCCGGTGGATGTCGCTCCAAAGCCCCGGCGACATCGAAGAAGACGCGGCGGTCGCGGGAAAGCTCCCTCCAGTCCTGCGGAATAGCCCACCCTTTCAAACAAACCCTTTTGCAGCGTAGAACGGGCTTCCCCAGGAGAGACATTTTCGATACCCTTTCGGGGTGGAAAAGGTTGTGGAATGATGAGCATCGATTGGCGCAGTGAACGCTGGAAACCTCTTTTCTTCACCATCTGGGGCGGCCAGGCTTTCTCTTTGCTGGGCAGCCGGTTGGTGCAGTTCGCGCTGGTCTGGCAACTGACCATCACTACCGGCTCGGCCACCATCCTGGCGACAGCCACTCTGGTGGCATTGCTGCCGGAGATCATTCTGATGCCTTTCACCGGCGCCCTGGTAGATCGTTGGAACCGGCGCGTGGTGATGATCCTGGCCGATTCCTCGATCGCCCTGGTGACCCTGGTCCTGGTCCTTCTCACCGCTGCCGGTCTTCTCCAGATCTGGCAGATTTACGTTGCCTTGGTCCTTCGCGCCATTGGCGGCGTCTTCCACTATCCAGCCATGCAAGCCAGCACTTCGCTGATGGTGCCGGAGCGCCAGCTTTCCCGCGTAGCCGGCCTGAACCAGACCCTCTACGGCGCCATGAGCATCCTGGCTCCCCCCATGGGCGCTCTGCTGCTGGCGGTCTGGCCTCTCTGGGCGGTGCTCCTGGTGGATGTCGCCACCGCTGCCATCGCGGTCTTTCCTCTCCTCTGGATTCGCATTCCCCAACCTCTGCGAACCGCTGCCCAGGAGAAAGCCTCCGGTTACTGGAAGGACTTGACTGAAGGCTTCCGCTACATCTGGCACTGGCCTGGCTTGCTGACGGTGTTAGTGATGGCTGCCCTGATAAACTTTTTGATCAGCCCAGCTTTCACCTTGATCCCCTTGTTGGTCACCAAACATTTCCGCATGGGAGTTCTGGAACTAGGCGCTATCGAGGCGGCAGTCGGCATCGGTACGCTCCTGGGCGGTCTGGTCCTGAGCATCTGGGGTGGCTTCAAGCGTCGCATTCTCACCACTTTGGCAGGTTTGGTGGGGATGGGAGTGGGCATCTTTCTGGTGGGAACAGCGCCCGCTAATCTCTTCTGGTTGGCCCTGGCCGGGATGTTCGTGGTGGGAATCACCAGTTCTCTGGTCAACGGACCGATCATGGCGGTGCTCCAATCGGTGGTAGCGCCCCAGATGCAGGGACGCGTGCTCTCCGTCTCAGGGGCGCTGGTTTCGGCCATGATGCCCCTCAGCCTGGCTGTGGCTGGTCCCCTTTCCGACGCGTTGGGGATTCAGGTCTGGTTCTTGGTGGGCGGCGTGGCCTGCACGGTGATGGGGATCATCGGCTTCTTCCTTCCCAAAGTGGTTCACCTGGAAGATCGCAAGGCGAACCCGCCAGCGGCGACGGAGACCACAGTCGAAAACACCACCTCGCCCTGACCCTATAAATCCGGGACATAATACTAATTTCAGGGATGGTTCTGACAGGTGAATTAAGCGAGGAGGAGCTGGAGGATCCGTTGGTTGAGGCGTTCGCTTTGTTGCCGAGCCCACTGCTCCCTTGGGTGGAAATTGGTGGGGCGATCGGGCGGCTCCCCGCAGACATCCGCCGCCAAGAGCCGTCGCTTTCCTGCCAGGAGCTCCCATAGCTCTTCTTCACTGGTTTCCCCCTGTTCCCAACCGAGGGGCAAGACTTCCTTGGCCAGTAGATCTTTATCGAGGGAAAGATAGAAGGGATGCGGTCCACTCCACAGCGTCTCAGCGGATTCTCCAGTCGAGATACGGCACTTGGGCGGCAAATTGGCAGATTGATCGGGATCCGGTCCCCACAGGCGAGCCTCCAGCAGAAAAGGCAACTCCACCGCCCAAGATAGCCAACCGCCGCAGGAGAGAAGGCCGAAAGCGCTTTCCTGGGCATCGCTGTGATGGTCGAGCAGCAGCAGAACGAAGGGTTGCTCTACCTTTTCCAACAAGAAGAAGCTGAGAAAATGGAAATCGCCCGATCCAAGAAAAGTGAGCTGTGGCGGAGAGGGGGCAATGGCGCGCACTTCCGGGAAGCGCGCTTCCTCCAGCAGCAAGGAGGAGAAGGGGTAGGGGAGGAGCGTCCCGCCCAGATCCTGCCACGCCACGCT
>JBAXQG010000027.1:0-9472 GCA_037131855.1 bacterium | reverse complement strand
TTTACCTCAGCTACTATGCCAACATCGCCTCGGGAGCGGCCATCGTCTTGGTCGCCACTGCTTTCTTCCTCCTCGCTTTTCTCTTCGCCCCAAAGAGAGGCTGGCTCTGGCGGCTTCTAAAGAGGTAAACCATTGTAGGGGCGGGTTTCCAAAAACCCTCCTCCCCGCGGCAACATGTAGGGGGGAGCTTTTCAAACCCTCTTCTCCGCGGCAACATGTAGGGGGGAGCTTTTCAAACCCCCTTCCCCGCGGCAGCATGTAGGGGCGGGTTTCAAACCCGCCCTCCTGCGGCAGCACAATAGCCTGCGGCAAGTAGATAGCCCGCGGCAGCATGCCCTGCTACAATTTGAAGGAATCTAAATACCCCTTGGAGGTCTCGCTCATGTCTGAGCCGTTTCCCAAAACCCGGGACGAGTTTCTTGTTTGGTCCTGGCCCCAGATCGAACCCTATTACCAGGCGCTGGAAAGCTGCGTCCTTGGCCCTACTGATCTTGCAGAGTGGTTGGCCGATTGGTCTCACTTGACGGAACACGTCACCGCCTACCAGTCACGGCTATATGTGGATACTACCTTGAACACAGCCGACGAAGAGGCGAAGAACCGCTTCCATCGCTACCTGGACGAAATCTACCCGGCCGTCCAGGCAGCCGAACAGAAGTTGAAGGAGAAGCTGTTGGCCTCCGGCCTCGAGCCGGAGGGATGGGCCATCCCGCTGCGCAACATGCGCACCGAGGCTGCCCTCTTCCGCGCTGAGAACTTGCCCCTTTTTTCCGAAGAAGAGAAGACCTCCCACCAGTACGCGCAAGTGATGAGCGCCCAGACGGTGGAGTGGGATGGCAAGGAACTGACCATTTCTCAGATGCGGACTCTCTACCAGGATCCTGATCGTGCCACGCGTGAGAAGGCCTGGCGATTGGCAGCGGAGCGTCAGTTGGCCGATCGAGAGGGGATCAACGAGCTGTGGGGGAAATTGTTGGCCATTCGCCTGCAATTGGCGCGGAACGCAGGTTATGGAGACGACTACCGCTCCTTCCGCTGGCAGCAGTTCCTTCGTTTCGACTACACCCCGGCCAACTGTAAGGAATTTCACCATGCCATCCTGGAGGAAGTGGTCCCGGCAGCCCTGCGTATTTACCAGCGACGCTGCCGGCGCCTGGGATTGGAGACGCTGCGCCCTTGGGATCTGAACGTGGATGTCTTCGGTCAGCCTGCCCTGCGGCCTTTTTCCGATATCAGCGATCTAAAGACGAAAGCTTCCGCCATCTTTCACCGCGTCGATCCCCAATTGGGAGATTACTTCGATACCATGCAGGCCGAACAGTTGCTCGACTTGGACAACCGCAAGAACAAAGCGCCGGGCGCTTATTGCATCGACTTCCCATCCACCCACCGTCCCTTCATCTTCGCCAACTCGGTGGGGATTCACGACGACGTGCAGACCTTGCTGCACGAGAGTGGCCATGCTTTCCATGTTTTCCAGAACAGCAGATTGCCGTATTATGTCCAGCGCAATGTGACCATGGAATTCGCCGAGGTGGCCTCGATGGCCATGGAACTGCTAGCCGCCCCTTACCTCACTGCAGATCAAGGCGGTTTCTACAGTCCGGCCGAGGCTGCTCGCGCTCGCCTGGAACACCTGGAGAGCTTGATCCTCTTCTGGCCATACATGGCTGTGGTGGATAGTTTCCAGCAGTGGGTCTACGAGAATCCCGAGCTGGCTAAAGATCCTCGGCACTGCGACGATCGTTGGAGCGAGCAATGGCGGCTTTTCATGCCTGGCGTGGACTGGAGCGGCATGGAGGAAGCCATGGCGACTGGTTGGCACCGCAAGCTGCACATTCACGAGATGCCTTTCTACTACGTGGAGTATGGCTTGGCTCAACTGGGATCTGTTCAGATCTGGCGGAACGCCTTGCGCGACCAGGCCGGCGCGGTGGCTGATTATCGCCTCGCCCTTTCTTTGGGCGGATCGGTGGCTCTGCCTGTTCTATTCCAGACCGCTGGAGCCCGTTTTGCCTTCGACGCGGACACCATGAGAGAGGCAGTGCAGTTGGTAGAGTCCACCATCCTCTCCCTCGAGGCGCAAGTCAGCTAAAATTTCTATCCATCAAAAAGAAGAGGGCCGCCGGGGATTAGCTCTGGCGGCCCTTTCGATTCACGTCGAGAATAGTGCTCAGGCAGGCCTTAAGGTGCCGGCGAAGATTTGCCAAGCCAGCAGGGTCTTGGCCACCAGGCTCAGGAGGATGTAAACCCGCTCCCCATAGAGGTAGTCCTTCCAGGGGCCGACTTTCTTATATTGCAGAATCATGTTCACGGCGAAGATATTGAAGAAAACGAAGATCGAGCCAAGGATGAAGTAGACGAAGGTGGGGATGGTAGTGTTGGCTGATCCAAGAGCTCCGAAGAAGTACATCGAAAGGGCGATCCAGGGAACGATCCCGGACAAGCAGCCGAAGAGGAAAGTGGTCCAGTTGGTCTTGGCGGTGGTCTGGTTATGGATCTCCATGGCCAATCCCCAGAAATTCATCAGCGCGTTCAAAGCGAAGATCATGATCAGGCTGGGGAGATCGTACATGCCGCAGAGCATGGCGATAACCACGATCATTAGCGAAGAACTGAAGGCGTATTCCCACCAACGGATGTAATTGATCTTATGCTCGAGGTTGCGTGAGTACCAAGGGAAAACCCCGGGCAGTACAGTGATGAAATGAGCCAGCGCAGAAATCAACAAAAAGGCTGCTACAATGGGGCCGATCTGTAACAAGCCGATCTGAGCGGGATTGGAGTTCAAGGTGCGAGTGGCGATATCGAACTTCAGATAGGAGGTGGAGAGTGGGAGGCTGAAGGCATTGGAGAGGATCAGCATCAAGACCCCTTGGATCAAGTGAAAGAACCCCATGAAAAGATTATAAAGGCGAAGCTTCCGGAACTCGCTGCTCATATCCCGGCTTGGCATTGCTTTACTGCGGTATTTCTTGTTCATCTCTTCTCCCTCTGATATTGATTTACCTTTGATACCGCTTCTCACTCCGGCTTATTCCAAGACCTGAAGAGGAAAGGTCGACGCCCAATTCCCCCTCTAGGAGAGCTGGAAGATTTGGAAGAGACGAAGGCCCAAGCTGAAATCTCCCTCTACCCGCAACTTACTCTGCAAAAAGGCTTCGCTGCCGGAGATCTGCTTGCGCACGATGGCCAGCCAGACCTCACTGGGGGAGGATACGGTGATTCGTGGGGATGGGGCGTCTCCCTCGTGGAAGGTGCAGATCCCCTCGCTGATGCGTAGAAAGTAGATGCCTGGCTCATCCCCGGTGAAACGAAATTGGATCTCCGCTTTCAGTTTTCCAGCAAGGGTTGGGACGAACAGGTCCGGCAAGGAAGCGATCGACTCGCGGCAGGTCATGGCTTGGTACTCCATCTTCATTTGTTCTCCTTTAGTGAGTTTAACTTCAGTGGTGCATTATGTTTGCTTCTTCCCATCGTACCCATGTAAATAGCCCAAATGGTCAAGGCTGCCCCCAGCCCCTCCACAATGGTGGTCGGCCTTTGGAAGAAGAGGATGTCCCAGAGGAAAGCCAAAGCCGGTTGCAGCAATAATAGGAGGCCGGCCCGGGAAGCGTCGAGGGCGGGCAAACCATGTGAGATCAACCACCAACCGATGACCTGGCTCCCGATGGCATAAGCCAGCAATAGCCCTCCGGTGCGCAGGTCGGGGATGGCCAGACTTTGCCCCTGCAATAAGCTTCCACCACCCAGGATGGGGATGGTGATCCAGCAGATGATGGTCAGGTTTGCCAGCGGGCTGAGGGCTCCGGCACGGGCTTGGGGCCGCCCCATTAATAGCAGATAAGTTGCGTAACAGAAGGCGCCGCCCAAACTGAGCCAGATGCCGATCTTGAACTGTGCGGAGAGCCCTTGCCAATCCCCCCCCACGATCAGGAAAATCCCCACCACCGCCAGAGGCAAGGAGAGCAGGTAGAGCCAGCCAGGACGCTCCCGGTAGACGAGGATCCCAAAAGCAGCCAGGAAAAAGACCTGGCAGTTCCCCAAGAGAGTGGAGAGGCCGGGCCCCACATAGAGGATGCTCTGGTGAAAAAGAGATAGGTCCAGCGCGAAGAAAAGGCCTGCCAAAAGAGCCAGCCCAAGGGTTCCCCAGCCTGCTGAAACCCGCTCGCGGCGGACCAGCAGGATAACCAAGAGGATAATCCCACCAAAGAACATGCGATAAAACGCTGCTGTCGCTGGTCCAACCTGGACAAGCTTGACGAAGACTGGCGAGAAGCTGATCAACATAGCCCCCAAGGTAACCTGGAGCATCGCCATGCGGCGTCTGCGGGTCTCGGTATCTGTCTGCATCTGAGCTTTTCTACCATGAGCCGGAGTGCTTGACCAGCATATTCTGGAAGACGTGCTGCCGCAGGCTAATTGCATGCTGCCGCAGGCTAATTAGGTGCTGCCTCAGGCTATTTCCATGCTGCTGCATGGGGCTGTCTAGACGGATCCACGATGGACGCCCCTTGTGCCTTTCGCTATTCTAGACATGCTGCCGCAGGCTGTTCTGTGACATGCTGCGGCAGGCTGTCTAGATAAGGAGAATTCCGATGACCGAGTTGATCTACCAGTTGGATAGCGCATGCCGGCATTTCAAAGCTATGGTGTTGGCAGAGGATCTCACCGCTCACGCTGTGGCCCTGGACCGTACCGCTTTTTACCCGGGGGGCGGCGGTCAGCCAGCCGATCGAGGCTGGCTGCGCTGGAGCGGCGAGGAAGCGATGCTGGGCTCGATCCAAAAGCGCGATGAAAACCTCTGGCACTGCTTGGAAGGGCCGCTCCCGCAGGTGGGGACGGAAGTGGAAGGGATTCTGGATTGGCCAAGACGCTATGCCTTGATGCGGACTCACAGCGCTTTGCACATCCTTTGCGGCGTGATTTGGAGGGATTACGGCGCTCAAGTCACCGGGGGGAGCATGGAACCCTTGGAAGGCCGGATGGATTTCGAGTTCGAAACCATGCGGCATGAGTTGGTTGCCGAGATCGAGCTGCGGATCAATGCTGAGGTGGCAGCAGCACGAGCCGTGCATGTAAAAATCCTCCCACGCGATGAAGCCTTTCAGATCCCGGACCTGATCCGCACCAAGATCAATCTCCTGCCGGAAGGGATTCCATTCGTGCGGACAGTGGAGATCCTCGGGTTGGACCTTCAAGCGGACGGGGGAACCCATGTGGCCAATACCCGGGAAGTTGGGCCGATCCGCGTGGTGGAGTACAAGAGCAAGGGGAAAATCAACAAACGTATCTACATCCGCCTGGAATAATCGGGACATAATACTATTTTCCGAAAATAGTATTATGTCCCGATTATTCCTAAAGAAACGGACTGACGATTCATTGGCAGCAATGCCGTTGGGCCAGACGTAGGAATGCGAGCCGAATCATTGTAAAATGTCTCGTAGTGAATCATCTCGGAAGGAGACCCGCACGGTGGATGAACGGGAAAAAGCATTAGAAGTCACTTTGGCTCAAATAGAAAAACGATTTGGAAAAGGGTCTATTATGCGGCTGGGAGAAGCATCGCACATGCTTGTGGATGCCATCTCAACCGGCGCCTTGACCCTGGATATGGCTCTTGGAGTAGGGGGAGTTCCACGTGGGCGAATCATCGAGATCTTTGGACAAGAGGGCTCCGGCAAGAGCACCCTGGTGTTGGCGATTATCGCAGAAGCCCAGCGTTTGGGCGGCAAAGCCGCCTTCATCGATGTGGAACACGCTCTTGACCCCGATTATGCCAAGAATCTTGGTGTGAATATTGATGAGCTCTACGTCTCCCAACCGGACTACGGCGAGCAAGCCCTGGACATCGCCGAGATGCTGGTGCGTTCCGGCGCCATCGATGTCTTGGCGCTCGACTCGGTGGCTGCGTTGGTGCCAAAAATCGAGTTGGAGGGGGAGATGGGGGAGGCCTATATCGGCCTTCAAGCCCGACTAATGTCCCAGGCTCTGCGCAAGTTGAACGGAGCGATTGCACGATCCAACACCTGTGCAATATTTACCAACCAGATCCGGGAGAAGATCGGCGTCATGTTCGGCAACCCGGAGACCACCCCAGGAGGTCGAGCTCTCAAGTTCTACGCCTCCGTTCGTTTGGAATTGCGCCGTGGGGATATCATCAAGGCAGGGAATGATCCGGTCGGAGCTCGCATTAAAGTCCGCGTCAACAAGAACAAGATGGCCCCTCCTTTCCGTTTAGCGGAGTTCGATCTGATCTTCGGCAAAGGAATCTCCAAGGTTGGCTGCATTCTGGATATGGCCCTCTCTACCGGGATGGTGCAAAAAAGCGGAGCCTGGTTTAGTTATAATGACATTCGTTTGGGACAAGGACGGGAGAACGTCAAAGGCTACCTGGAGGACCACCCCGAACTGACGCAAGAATTGGAAGAGAAGATCCGTTTGCAGGCTGGAACGATAAAATTGCCCATGACCTTGGGTGAAGAATCATCGGGGAGCGTGGATTGACGGAGAGAGGGACTGGTATCACCTCTCGGAATAGATCGGCAAAGGATCCGCCGTGAGCGAGAACGAGGAGACGGCGTTGGCCTGGGAAGCGGCATTGGGTTATTTACGAGCCCGACCGCGTAGCTGCGGCGAGATGAAGGACTATCTTCGCCGAAAAGGCTTCAGCCCGATGGCCAGCGAGGCGACCCTCCAGAGACTTGAGGATTCAGGGTATCTCGATGATGCCCGCTTTGTGGAAGCTTGGCTTCACCACCGCAGTCACGGGCAGCCGAAGGGCAGCTTGTGGGTTCGGCGGGAGCTGCGAGAGAAGAAGATTCCGGTGGATTTGGTTGAAGAGCTGGCCACTCCATACTTGGCTGCTCATGAAGAGGAGACCGCTTGGGATCTGGCTCAAAAGAGATGGCCAAAGTTGATTTCTTCCCCGAGGGGAAAGGATCGGCTGGCTCGCTATCTTTTCGGCAGGGGGTTCTCTCCCTCCACGATCTACCGAGTTCTGGAACGCCTGGAAACCTAGCTCGCTTCGCTCATCCGCGGAAATTGAAATAGAAGGGATGAGTACACGTAAATGATTTATCTATACATCGCTGTGGCTTTGGTCGTAGGGTTAGTGATCGGTTACCTGGTTCCCACGACCATCGCCAGACGGCAGCTGAGTCAGATGAGAGTTTCTACCAGCCAGCTTTTGGAAGAAGGCCAGAAAGCAGCCGAGGCGACAAAGAAAGAAGTGCTGCTGGAGGCCAAGGAGGAGATGCACCGCCTGCGCTCGGAGGCCGATAAAGAGGTGCGCGAACGCCGCAGCGAAGTGCAGCGGCTAGAAAAAAGGGTCCAACAAAAGGAAGAGACGATCGACCGGCGCTTGGAGGGCCTGGACAAGCGCGAAAAAGGCTTGACCGGCAAGGAACAGGAACTGGCCAAGATTCGCGAGCAGTTGCAGCAACAGATTAGTGATGAATTGATTGAACTGGAGCGGATTTCCGCCATCACCACAGAAGAGGCCAAGGAGATTCTTCTCAAACGAGTTGAGGAGGAGTACGGACACTATCTGGCTAAAAGAATGAAGGAGATGGATGATGAAAGCCGTGAAGAAGCCCAACGGCGCTCTCGAGATATAGTCATCTCAGCGATCCAGCGAACAGTCGTGGACCACGCCACCGAAGCCACCATCAGCGTTGTTCCCATCCCCGGCGATGACCTGAAGGGCCGCATCATTGGCCGCGAGGGCCGCAACATCCGCGCTTTTGAGACGATCACCGGGGTGGACTTGGTGATCGATGACACCCCGGAAGCGGTGACCCTCTCCGCTTTTGACCCGGTACGCCGGGAGGTGGCCCGCATTGCCTTGGAGAAACTGATCGTCGATGGCCGCATTCATCCAGCCCGCATTGAGGAGATGGTGGAGAAAGCCAGCAAGGAAGTGGAGGAGCGCATCAAGGAGGAGGGCGAGCGAGCCGTCTTGGAGGCCAGCGTACGGGGGATCCACCCAGACCTGGTGAAGACCCTGGGGCGACTTTATTACCGCACCAGCTACGGACAGAACGTCTTACAGCACTCCCTTGAGGTGGCTCACCTGACCTCCCTCATCGCTGCTGAGCTGAAGGTGGATCCCAACATTGCCCGTCGCGCCGGCCTTCTGCACGACATCGGCAAAGCTGTCAGCCATGAAGTGCAGGGCCCTCACGCGCTGGTCGGCGCCGATCTGGCTCGCAAATACAACGAGAACAACGAAGTTCTTCACGCCATCGCCGCTCACCACAACGATATTGAGCAGAAATCAGTTTTCCCTGTGCTGGTTCAGTTGGCCGATGCCATTTCAGCGTCGCGACCGGGAGCTCGGCGGGAGAGCTTGGAGACCTACATCAAGCGTCTGACCATGTTGGAATCGGTGGCCGACTCCTTCCCTGGGGTGGAAAAAGCCTATGCCATCCAGGCTGGAAGAGAGATTCGCATCATGGTGAAGCCGGAGCAGGTAGACGATGCTGAAGCGGTCAAGTTGGCTCATGACATCAGCCAGCGGGTGGAGAAAGAGATGGTCTACCCCGGCCAGATCAAGATCACTGTGATCCGGGAGATTCGCGCCACCGATTACGCCCGATGATCCATATCATTCTAATCGGCGATGTCATCGGCAAGCCTGGGCGGCAGGCTGTGCGCGAGCTGCTGCCGGGGTTGCGTTCGGAGTTTCAAGCTGACCTGGTTATCGCCAATGCCGAGAATGCCGCTGGAGGAAACGGCTTGACAGCATCCGGGGCAGCCGAGCTCTACAACGCCGGGGTGAATGTCCTAACCAGCGGCAATCACATCTGGAAACAACGCGAGATCCTCGACTACATGCCCTACGAGCCGCGCCTCTTGCGGCCGGCCAATTATCCAAAAGGAGCGCCCGGTTTCAGTGATTACCTTTGGGAGAAGGACGAGAAACGGGTAGCGGTGCTGAACCTGCTCGGCCGGGTCTTCATGGAACCGGTTGATTGTCCCTTTCGCCGTGCCGACGAGGAGATTGAGACCCTGCGCGAATTGACTCCCTGCATCGTGGTCGATTTTCATGCCGAGGCCACCAGCGAAAAGGTGGCCATGGGCTGGCACTTGGACGGCAAAGTCTCGGCCGTGTGCGGAACCCATACTCATGTCCAGACAGCCGACGAACGGATCCTCCCCAAAGGCACTGCCTACATCACCGATATCGGCATGAGCGGCCCCTTCGATTCGGTCATCGGAGTCACCAAGGGTGCCATCCTCTCCCGCTTCCTCACCGCTCTTCCGGTCAAATTTGATGTAGCCTCCCACGATGTGCGCCTGACGGGGGTAAAGATCACGCTCGATGAGTTGACCGGAAAGGCCTTGACCATTGAACGTTTCCAGCGTCCTTTGCTAAAATGAGGTCGCATTGCTCGCTCTGAAGGAGGAAGGATTACGCACATGGCAACGATGAAAGTGGCAGCCACATCCAACCCGCGAGCCGTTG
>JBAXQG010000026.1:0-9685 GCA_037131855.1 bacterium | reverse complement strand
CCCTCAGCCCTTACTTGAATATCTTCACCCATTGTTGCTCGATTGAGATCCCTGAAGGAGAGGAAGCCAAGGATCTTCTTTGCCCGCACTGTCGAACCTCCTTGTTCGAGGAGGGAAAAAGCTGTGACCGCTGTGGGGCTCACACGGCGCGGACAACCTTGCTGGCCATGCGCAAACTGATCGGGTTCCATATTTGCCTGAGAAAGGGTTGCACCTGGCACGGTCTCTCACAAGAGGATGCCCGTTTAATACAGTTGGAAGACAGCGACGAATGGTGAGGTCTCGCCCGTCCGTCCGTGCTACACTTTAGCCAGTAACAGGGATTCGGCTGCAACATCTTCCAACAACTGTGAATCCTGCGGAAGGAGGGGGCGCAATGGCTCAAGCACGAGAGCGCAAGATCGGCCTGCTGATTCTCTTTCTGATCCTTGGGGCGCTGATCGGAAGCTTGATCAGCAATGCCCTGCAGGACATTCTTCCTTTTATGGACTACGGCCTGCATGCTTCCTTCGGGCCGGCGACGTTGGACTTGGTAGTGATCTCCCTCACCTTTGGGATCTCTATCCATTTGACCTTGGGCAGCGTTTTAGGGATCTTGCTGGGACTTTACCTTTACTCTCTTTTTTAATGCGCCCCCTGATCCTTGCCTCGGCTTCTCCTCGCCGTTGGGAGCTGCTCCGACAAGCAGGGCTGCACTTTACAGTATTTCCAGTCGATATCGACGAGGAGATCAGAGCTGAGGAAAGCCCAGCCTCTGCGGTGGAGCGGCTTGCTCTAGAAAAAGCCCAAGCATGCGCCCGGCAGTTGAGCGAAGGCTTGGTGCTGGGATCGGATACCGTGGTCTCGCTGGAAGGCCGCATCCTTGGCAAACCTCACTCGGAGGAGGAAGCACGGACAATGCTGCAAGAGCTTAGCGGAAGGACGCACCAGGTATGGACCGGTCTTGCACTACTCGACCTGGAAGGGGATCGGCGTTGGTTGGATCATGAGAGCACGGCTGTCACCTTCCGGTCCCTGGCCATTGAGGAGATCGATGACTATATTCGTTCTGGCGAACCATTGGACAAGGCTGGAGCTTATGCTATTCAAGGCCGGGCAGCTTTCTTCATACCTCGCATCGAGGGCTGCTACTTCAATGTTGTGGGATTGCCGCTCTTCAAGCTAGGGATCCTGTTGCAAAAAGCCGGGATTTCAGTAAAGTAAGGGGACTGTGGGACTATTCAGTTTTTTGCAAAAAGATCTGGCCATCGATCTGGGAACTGCGAATAGCCTTGTCTATGTGCGCGGCAAGGGGATCGTTGTGCGTGAACCCTCGGTAGTGGCCATGTACAAAGGTAACACCGTTCTGGCCGTGGGGATTGAAGCGCGGCGCATGGCCGGCAAGACGCCGGCCGATATCACCATTATCCGCCCTTTGCGCGACGGGGTGATTGCTGATTTTGACATCACCGAGAAGATGCTCCGATACTTCATCGGCAAGGCTATTTCCGATCAGGGCTTTTTCCGCATAGGGCCACGGGTCTTGGTGGGGATCCCAGTTGGGGTCACCGAGGTGGAAAAGCGAGCTGTGCTGGACGCTGCGCTCCACGCCGGAGCCAAGGAGGCTTCACTGATCGAAGAGCCGATGGCGGCGGCAATTGGAGCTGGCCTTCCAGTAGTGGAGGCGACCGGTTCCTTGGTGGTGGATTTGGGGGGAGGGACCAGTGAGGTGGCTGTCATCTCCATGAAGGGGATGGTCGCAACCAAGTCAATCCGCATCGGTGGGGACGAGATGAATGAAGTGATCCTCCAGTACGTTCGCAAGCACTATTCCCTGATGATCGGCGAGCGCACGGCGGAGCAAATTAAGATCAACATCGGCTGCGCCTACCCGATGCCGGATGTGCGGGTGTTCGCTGTCTCCGGACGAGACTTGGTGACCGGCTTGCCCAAAAGCATCACAGTCGACTCGGAGGAGATCCGGCGAGCCATCTCGGAACCTGTTACGGCCATCCTTGACGCCATCAAAATCTGTTTGGAGATGACCCCCCCTGAGCTGTCCGCTGACATTTACGACCGCGGAATTATGCTAACGGGCGGAGGCGCCTTGCTCACCGGTTTGGACCGCTTCCTCTGTGACGCGCTGGGCGTACCGGTATTGGTCGCGGAGGATCCTCTCTCCTGCGTCGCCCTGGGAGCTGGAAAAGTCCTCGATAATCTCGATACCCTGCGGCAGGTTCTAGCGCTCAGCAAAAGGGCTTGATTTCCTTGGCAGGGAAACGGCGGAGCCTGAAAGTCTTCTGGATCCTCTTGGCAGTGGCTTGTGTGCTCCTGGTGCTAGGAGTTGTGGACCGGCAGCAAGAAGGCACCGGTTTCTTGCGCGAGGGCTTGGCAAGCGCAGGCTCATGGGTCTCCCGGCCTTTTGTTGCTCTCGGGCAATGGTTCTCCGGAACTTGGTCCAACCTGGCCAATCTCTCTAGCTTGGGATCCGAAGTGGAACAGTTGCGAAAGGAAAAGGCCGAGCTGGAGGGTAGGCTTTCGTTGCTGGAAGAGGCCAGGCAAGAGAACGAAGCGTTGCGCGGTTTTCTCCAAGTCAAACAGACAGTCACTGCCTCCCAGACCGTTGTCGCCTCAATCCTCATGAACGAGCCATCGCCCTATACCCGATCGATCCTCGTCAATGTTGGCGAAAGAGACGGGATTAAACGGCGAATGCCAGTCCTGGCCGATACAGGAGGACTCCTTGGGCAGATTATTGAAGTCTTTGCTACCAAGTCCCGAGTTCTCTTGATCAATGACCTCAATTCGGCGGTCTCCGGCAAGATCCAACGTACCAGCGAGGTGGCTGTGGTGAAAGGCGACGGCCAGGATAGCTGCGTTCTGGAGCGCCTTGCCAAAGAAACCTCAATGCAGGCCGGCGACATCGTGGTAACCTCGGGAATGGGGGGGATCTTCCCCCCCGGCCTTCTCATCGGCAGCATCCGCGAAGTGCGCCAGCGCGGCGCTCTTTATCTGCAGGCGGTGGTCAAGTCTTCCGCCGACCTGGGGGCGATCCGCTTTGTGATGGTGCTGAAGACGGTGGAGTGAGATGGGACGATTCGGGTCCACACTACAGCTCCCGGCAGGGCGTTCCACCAAGGTTCTTCTTTACGCGCTGCTCTTTCTGCTGGCTGTCCTGCTGCAATCCTCCCTTCTGGCCGGCCCACTATCCCGCGCTATTCCCTCTCTCTTGACCCCCTTGCTGCTCTCCCTAGCTCTTTGGGAAGAGAGGCCGGGAACGGTACTGGGCCTTTCCTTTCTGGCTGGCCTCCTTTTGGATTTGGTCTCCTCTACTCCGTTGGGCGTCTACACTCTCACTTTCCTTCTTCTGGGAGGCCTCACCCTCACCCTGCAACGCATCTTTTTCAGCCTGCGTTTTTCAATTTGGCTGGCGCTGGTCGTGGCCTACGATTTCCTGGCTAGACTTCTTTCCACTGCCCTAATCCTGCTTTCCACCGGAAAAGAGATCCCTTCTTCGCTCTTTCTTGATAACCTGTTCTTGGGTATCTTGTACACAGCGCTCTGCGCTGTTCCCCTCTATCCCCTCTGCCGTCTGTTGCGGCCGAAACGCTCTTCCGAGCGCTTCCAGGTTCTCTGATGGAAAAAGCTCAACGAGTCGTTGTTTTTTCCGCAGTGATCGTGGCTGTTCTGGCTGTTCTTTTGGGTCGCCTCTTTTTTCTTCAAGTGGTTCAAGGGTACAACTATCAGGAAGCCTCCGAGGAAAACCGCACCCGGTTGGCAACCTCGCCGGCCCTTCGCGGGGTGATCTATGACCGGACAGGGGCCGTGCTGGCTAAAGACACTGCCACCTACAGCGTGAAGCTCACACCCGAGCATTTCGACCCGGCCAAACTGCCTCTTCTCGCCGAGATCACCGGGATGCCGGTCGATGAGATCCAAGCCAAGTTGGAAGAGAACAACCTGCCCGTTTGGGAGCCTTTCACCTTGCGCACCGGTTTGGGAGAAGAGATCGTTCAGAAGGTGGAAGAGCAACGATTGGACTTGCCGGGAATCAGCATTTCCATCGAACCGCAGCGCAGCTACCCTTATGATAACCTCTTCGCCCACTTGATTGGCTATACCGGGAATATTTCTGCTCTCGAGTTGAGCCGCATGGAGTCTGCCGGTTACACCGGCGCTGACGTCATTGGCAAAACCGGGCTAGAGAAATCTTACGAAGACTGGCTGAAGGGGGAAAAAGGGAAGCAGATTCTTGAGGTAAACGCGATCGGCCAACCTGTCCGCGTCTTAAACGAAATCGAACAGATTCCAGGCGCCGACATGACCCTTGGCATCGACCTAAAATTGCAGCAACTGGCGCGGCAAATACTAATTGACAACCAGATGAACGGGGCAGTTATCTGCATGAACCCTCAAACCGGAGCGATCCTGGCGATGGTGTCAACGCCAGACTTCAATCCCAATGATTTCATCAAAGGGATTTCACAGAAAGAGTACGAGACCATGACGGCATCCAACGCCTTGATTCCCAAAGCTACCCAAGATCGCTTCCCGCCAGGCTCCACCTTCAAAGTGGTGACAACTGCGGCTGCTTTGGAGGAGGGGGTTATCGATCCAGAGACATACACTGTCTTCTGCCCCGGGTACATCGATGTCGGCGGCCATCGCTTCTATTGCTGGCAAACCTCAGGTCATGGGACACAGAATTTGGTCGACGCGATCGCCAACTCTTGCAACATCTTTTTCTATACTCTTTCCTTGGAGGTTGGGCCGGAACGCATCGCCAAATGGGCTCAACTCCTTGGTTTGGACCAGTACACCGGTGTCGATCTTCCCGACGAAGCGAAGGGCGTGATCCCAACGCCGGCCTGGAAGTGGGAGCAACTGGAAGAGCCCTGGTATCCCGGCGACACGATGAACATGGGAATCGGCCATGGGGATGTGGCAGTCACGCCTTTGGCGCTGGCGACTGCCTTTGCCGCGATCGCCAACGGGGGCAAGCTGATCACGCCCTATCTAGTGCAGGAGATTCGCAGTCCAGATGGCACGATTCTGAAAGATACCCAGACAACCGTGCGGGTGGAAGTCCCCTTTTCCCAGCGCACGCTCGACTACCTCCGGCAAGGGATGGTCAAAGCCACTACACTGGGCACTACGCAGCAAGTCAAACCCCCCGGAATCTCCGTGGCGGCCAAGACGGGAACCGCTCTTATCACCAGCGAGAAACAGGACATTTGGATTTGCGCCTACGCCCCCGTCGAGAATCCACAGATCCTGGTGCTGTTCATGAATGAGTACTCCACCCTGATTTACGGCAGTTACTTGGCGCCGTTCGCTGGGCAACTGATCAGTGCTTACCTCAGTGTCACCCCTACCTCCACAGCGACACCCACTTCCACCTCGGCGCCATGAACCAGTCACAAGCTGCTTCGTCCGGAGGGGATTTCGTCGGTCTCACACGGTTGACCCGGGTTCGGCGCAACTTTAACCGCCCCCTCCTGATAGCGGTATTCCTTTTGCTGGCCTACGGGCTCTTCGTCTTGTTCAGCGCTACCAACCAAGACCCTCAACATACCGCTTTTTTTTGGCAGATCGGTTTTGCGGCTGTAGGGACCGGCCTAGCCATCTGGGTGGCGCTGGTCGATTACCATATCTGGTTGAAGCTAGCCTACCCTCTCTATTTCATCGCTCTCATTCTGCTGCTTGGCGTGCTGCTCTTTGCCCCGGAAGTCTTTGGCGCCCAACGCTGGTTAAACATTGGCCCAATCCCTATCCAACCATCCGAGATCGCCAAGGTGGCGGTGATTCTTGTCCTGGCCAAAGAGCTATCCGGCAGCAAGGATCGGGAAAGACCCTTTATTCGTTTTCTGCGAGCCCTGACCGTGATCATCTTGCCGATGTTGCTGATCTACGAGCAGCCGGACTTGGGAACCTCTATCGTGGTTCTTTTCCTCTTTTTCCCGATGTGCAGCTTCGCTGCGATCCGTCCCTTGTACACTTTCTCCTTCTTTGGAGCTATTCTCGCCTCCACCCCGCTGCTGTGGTATTTTCTGCGCGAATATCAACGCAACCGCATCCTGGTATTGCTGGATCCCACCATAGATCCCCTCGGCATAGGCTACAACCTCCGCCAGGCCTTGATCACGATCGGCTCCGGAGGCTTCCTTGGGAAAGGTTATTTGCAAGGATCCCAGAAACAGTTGCAGTTTCTCCCGGTTCGCCATACTGACTTCATCTTTTCGGTGCTGGCGGAAGAATTGGGTTTCCTCGGCGTCACGCTGTTGCTGTCTCTTTACGCCGCCCTCTTTCTGCTGGTATTGCGGGTGGCTCAACAGGCTGAGGACGAGTTTGGCGCCTTATTGGTGATCGGGATCCTGGGGATGTGGGTATGCCACGTTTTCGTCAACATTGGGATGAATGCCGGAATTATGCCGGTCACCGGGATCTGGCTGCCCTTCTTTTCCTACGGAGGCGCTTCCACCCTGATCAATCTGCTCTCGGTGGGGATTATTCTTTCAGTTTCCCTGCATCGACGCCGTTTCATGTTCTACCCAGGAGCCTGATGTGAACTCAACGAAGAGATCTAACCTGGTTTTGTCGCCAACATGGCGAGAGATCCTCTACCAAGCCGAACGCCCAGCCCGCTATGTGGGAGGGGAGCGAAACGCTTACCGGAAAGAGGAAGCCGGTTTGTTACGCGTGGCCTTGGCTTACCCCGATCTTTATGAGATTGGGATGTCCAATTTAGGCCTGTCGATCCTTTATCACCTCATCAACGCCGAGCCGGATCTTTCTTGCGAGCGGGTTTATGCTCCGGCGCCGGACCTGGAGGCATTGCTTCGCCGCGACAGGGGATCGCTGTGTACGCTGGAGAGCGGACGGCCGTTGGGAGAGCTGGATATCTTGGGGTTCTCTCTGCAGTACGAGATGACCTACCCGCAGGTTTTAAACATGCTTGACCTTGGGGGAATTCCCCTTCGAACTACCCAGCGCGGTCCCACTGATCCTGTCGTGATTGCCGGCGGACCTTGTGCAGCCAACCCCGAGCCGATGGCTCATTTCTTCGATGCCATCCTGGTCGGGGATGGGGAGGAGGCCATCCTCGAGATCTGCCGATTGGTTCAATCCTGGAAGAGGGAAGCAGGTCGCTCGAGGAATGAATTGCTCCTCGCTTTAAGCCGGATCCCCGGCCTCTATGTCCCCTCTCTCTATTGTTTCCATTTCTCGCCGGACGGGACCATCGAAGCCATCGAACCCCATCCCCACGGTCCAATGGGAGTGGTGAGCCGCCGCGTGAAAGACCTGGAAACGTCCTTCTTTCCTACCCGGCCTATCGTTCCCACTCTGGAGACGGTCCACGACAGGGCGCAAGTCGAGCTCTTCCGCGGTTGCTTGCGCGGATGCCGTTTCTGTCAAGCTGGTTTCATCTACCGCCCGCGGCGAATGCGCTCGGCCGGCTTGCTCAAGCGCCAGGCTGAAGAGATTATCGCTGCCACTGGTTGGGAAGAATTGGGTTTGGTCTCGCTCTCTTCTTGCGATTACCCTCACTTGGAGGAACTGCTGCGATCACTGGGTCCACTCCGCGCAGAGCAGCGGGTGAACGTCTCCCTTCCCTCGCTTCGGGCTGATTCTTTCTCGGTAGAGGTCGCCCGCTTGGCTCAAGGCCACCAGATTACGCTTACCTTCGCCCCTGAGGCGGGAAGCGACCGCTTGCGGCAAGCCATCGGCAAGCAGCTTCTTGAAGAGGAAATCCTCACTGCGGCGGAGCAGGCCGCACGATGCCGTTTCCCCCGCATCAAGCTCTACTTTATGATTGGCCTTCCTACCGAAAGAGAGGAGGATCTTCATGGGATTCTGGCACTTGTGGAAAAGTTGCGGCGGCGAGCAAAGGATGCTGGTGGCGGAGTGAAGTTCAGTGCGGCCGTCTCAGCCTTCGTGCCCAAGCCGCAAACCCCCTTCCAGTGGGAGCCCATGGAGAGGCTTGAAGGGATTCGAACCAAGCGTTCTTTTCTCCGTGACCGTTTTCGCCGGATGGGTGTCGAAGCCGGCGGCCAACAGGAGGAGCTCAGCATTCTGGAGGGTGTCCTGGCACGAGGCGATCGCCGCGTGGGGGAGGCCGTCTTTTTTGCCTGGCAAGAAGGGGCGCGCCTGGACGGGTGGAGCGATCATTTCTCTTTCGCCCGCTGGCAGTCAGCCTTAGCGCGCAGTGGACTGGAGCCGTCCTTTTACCTTCACCGCACTCGTCCCCAGGAAGAGATCCTCCCTTGGAGCTTGGTGCGATTCGCTGCCGGACCAGCCTACCTTTGGCGCGAACGAGAACGAGCCTACAGCGATCCCCTGCTCTCAAGCACCCGCCCTCAAGCCCCTGCCCTCAAGGGAAGCGAAGGGAAGGAATGACCCGCTGGCGCTTGCTCTACCGAGTCGGCTGGGAACTGGCCTTCGCCTCGCACCTTGATCGGTGGCGAGCAATCACCCGGAGCGCTCGACGCGCTGCCCTTCCCTTGGCTTACAGCCAGGGTTTCCATCAACGGCCTCGTCTGGCCATGGGGCCTCCCTTACCGGTGGGCGCCTGTGGAGAGGAGGAGTTGGCTGATCTCTTCCTGGAAGAGGGGGCGGTTAGAGATCTGTGCGGCGCCCTCAACGCTTCGGCTTGCCCTGGGTTGGAAGTGCGTCAGGTTTGGCCGATACCCATGGAGGAACGATCCTTGACCGCCTGCACCTATCGCGCACGATGGCG
Organism: bacterium; assembly: GCA_037131855.1. GTDB lineage: Bacteria > Caldisericota > JANLFM01 > JANLFM01 > JANLFM01 > JAPLHV01. Next base: position 969 of record JBAXQG010000026.1, on the reverse strand, counting down.
CATGGATGGATGGTGGGAGGCAGTTCCGTCCAGTGAGGTAGCGCAGGCTTTGCTTGCGGCGCCATCCCTGCCGTTGCACCGCGTTACTCCCAAGGGAGAGAAAGACCTCGACCTAAAGCCTTACCTGCTGGCACTGCAGACTGAGATGGAAAGCATCGAAGTAGAGCTTTTGGCGACCCCGTCAGGAGGGGTTCGCTGGGAGGAGATCTGTAGGATATTCCAAGAACGGGGGTATCGCTTTCATCTTTGGGGCCTATGCCGTATTTCCCTTAAGTGGTTTAGTGATTAAGTGGTTTAGTAATTTAGTAAATACTTACCTACTTGACTACTTACTTACTTATTAAGTAGTTTAGTGATTAGCAACTTTGTCATCTCGACCGAACTTTGTCATCTCGACCGAAGGGAGAGATCTCAAACCACTTAACCACTTAACTACTTAACTACTGAATCTACTAGGAGTGTGCAATGAAATGAAGACACCTGAGATCAACGAAACAGTCGTAGCGAAGACTATTTCCCGCTGCCGCGAGCGCGGCATCCGCATCCCCACTTTCACCGAGATGAAGGATCCAGACAAGATTTCAGCCCAGGTTAAACAACGCTTGCCAGGGATCGGTCTGTCGGATGTGGACCCCCTCAACCTCTATCGCATCACCTGGAAAAACGACATCAGCAGCGGTCTTTACGGGCCGGTCAACACCATCGAGCTGCCATCTTCACTGACGGGCGTTAAGGCTCGCATTGTCGGAATGATCGGCAAGTATTTTCCGACAGGCGCTCACAAGGTGGGGGCTGCCTTCGGTTGCCTGGTTCCCCGCTTGGTGACCGGTCAGTTCGACCCCGCCAGCCAGCGCGCGGTGTGGCCCTCTACCGGCAACTACTGTCGTGGGGGGGCTTTTGACTGCGCTCTTCTAGCCTGCGATGCAATTGCCATCCTGCCTGAGGAGATGAGCCGCGAGCGCTTTGAGT
>JBAXQG010000025.1:0-10332 GCA_037131855.1 bacterium | reverse complement strand
ACCTTGAAGAACCCCCTGCTCGTTTCAGCAGGAGAGCACGGCCGAAATGGGGACGTCATCTGCCGGATTGCCGGTTTCGGGCCGGCAGCCATTACCACCAAAACCATTACCCGCTGGGCGCTCCCTGACCCCCACCCTTGTTACGCCACCATCCGCAATGGTTTCCTCAATTGCATGATGGGAGCGGTTCTCTCCTCCCAGCAATGGTTCGCGGAAGAATTCCCCAAAGTCAAAGCAGCCGGCATCCCTCTTATCGCCAATCTAGCCGGGACTACCCCCGAGGAAACAGCGGAGCTGGCTCAGGAAGCAGTCGCAGCCGGCGCCGATATCATCGAGCTGCCTACTCATTGCCCGCACCTGGCTGAGAATCTGGAGGCACAGTTCCCTGGGATGAAACTTCCCCCTCCCGAAATCAGTGATCCAAAACCTCTCTACGAGACCGTAAAAGCCGTTCGACAAGCCGTTTCGGCGCCGATCATCGTGAAGCTCTCCCCCACTTTTCACCTGAATACCCTGGAGTGGGTCAAGGCAGGGATCGAAGGGGGGATGGATGCCGTCGAGGTAGCGGATGCTCTTGGGCCGGTCATGCTCATCGACATAGAAACGGGACAACCAAAACTGGGTGGGCCGCGCGGCTTCGGCGGGCTATCAGGAGGAGCACTGAAACCGCTCACCCTTCGGATGGTCTTCGAGATCGCCCAGAATTTCTCGATTCCAGTGATCGGTTGCGGAGGGATCTCCACCTGGCAAGACGCGGTTGAGTATTTTATGGCGGGCGCCACGATGGTGGCGGCCTGCTCAACCGGGCACCAGAAAGGACCCGGCGCCTACCGTGCGATTTTGGACGGATTGACAGCGTACCTCGAAAAAAGAGAGCTGACCTTGGCTGATATCCGAGGCCTGGCCTTGCGCAAGGTGGAAGAGCGAAAAAGCAAGGGTTGGCAGGAGATCACCCAACCGATCCCGCCCACCGTGATTGCTGAAAAATGCACAGCCTGCAAGCTCTGCCAACCGGCCTGCATCTACGAGGCGATGAAGGTAGGAAAGATCGCGGTGATCGACCCGGCCAAATGCTACGGCTGCGACCTCTGCGTGGACATCTGCCCGCAAAAGGCGATCGAGTCGTCTTATTACATCTAGACACCCTGCCGGGGGCTGTCAAGTTGCCGGGGGCTGTCAAGTTGCCGGGGGCTGTCAAGTTGCCGGGGGCTGTTTAGAGGAATACATCCCGCACAGGAGGATTGAAGTGAAATGGACCTAACGGTACGTCTGAAGGGCCTCACCTTGAAGAATCCCCTCATCGTCACTGCCGGGGAACATGGGCGCGATGGAGAAACAATCGCCAAGGTGGCTGGTTTCGGGCCGGGTGCAATCACCACCAAGACCATCGCCGGGATGCCCGTTCCAGATCCCCGCCCCTGTTACGCAACCATGCGGGGCGGGTTCATGAACTGCGTCATGGGAGCTGTGATCGGGGCGGACCAGTGGTTTAGCCAGGAGATGGCCATCGCCAAGAGCGGCGGCGTTCCGGTGATCGCCAACTTGGCCGGCACCAACCCAGCTGAGGCTGCTGACCTGGCCCGCCGCGCTGAGGATGCTGGCGCCGACATCATCGAGCTGCCCACCCACTGCCCTCATTTCGCCGAGAACCTGGAAGCCCAGTTCCCGGGGTTGAAGTTGCCCCCCCCTGAGATCTATGATCCGGAACCGCTTTTCCAGACCGTCAAGGCGGTCCGCCAGGCCGTTTCCCTGCCTATCATCGTCAAGCTCTCTGCCATCTATCAACACGCCACCCTCGATTGGGTGAAAGCAGGGATCGACGCAGGCATGGATGCTGTTGAAGTGGCGGACACGCTGGGGCCGGTGATGGCCATCAATATCGAAACCGGTCAGCCCAAAATGGGTGGGCCGCGCGGCTTCGGAGGCATCTCTGGCGGCGCCCTGAAACCTCTCACCCTGCGAATGGTCTTCGAGATCGCCCAAACCTATGATATCCCGGTAATCGGCTCAGGCGGCGTGGAGAGCTGGCGCGACGCTGTGGAATACTTCATGGCCGGAGCCAGCATGATCGGGGCTTGCACGGCAGGTCATTTGCGCGGTCCGGCTGCCTATCGCTCCATTATCGACGGCCTCGCCAATTATCTGGAGAGCCACCATACAACCTTGGCCGAGATCAAAGGCTTGACTTTGCGCAAGGTAGAAGAACGAAAGCTCAAGGGGTGGCAGGAGATCACCCAAGCGATGCCGCCTACCGTGATTGCCGAAAAATGCACAGCCTGCAAGCTCTGCCAGACATGTTGCATCTACGAGGCGATGAAGGTGGAAAAGACCGCGGTGATCGACCCTGTCAAGTGTTACGGCTGCAATCTCTGCGTCGACATCTGCCCGCAGAGAGCCATCGAGTCATCTTATTACAAGGAAGCTTAGAGCGATGTACCCCCAACTGAAGGCTTCCGGGGCAAGGACCACCAGTTACTCCGGAGGTTCTGACATCAAGGTGGGGAGACGCATACGAAAGAAGGAGTACACCTGCACATGAGATACCGCGTTGGCATCGACATCGGGGGGACTTTCACTGATGGCGTCGTCATCGACTCGGAGGGCCGCATCCAGATCTTCAAGGATCCCTCCACGCCGTCGGACCCTTCGATTGGACTGATCAATACACTGAAGAAGGCCGCTCGCTTCTACGGCGAAGAGTTTTCCCAGTTCCTCGGTCATATCGATATGCTGGTGCATGGCACCACTGTCGCCACCAACACGATGCTCCAATACAAGGGCGTAAAAACTGCCTTGATCGCCACAAAAGGCTTCCGTGACGCCCTGGAGATGCGCCGAGCCCACAAGGAGGACATCTGGAACCTCTCCTTGGCCGACCCGCCGATGATCATCCCCCGTGCCTTGCGCTTCGGCGTGAGCGAGCGTCTCAACTACAAAGGCGAGATCCTCACCCCCCTCGACGAGGAGGAAGTCCGCCAGGTGGCTCGTTCCATCAAGGCGCAGGGGGTTCTGGCGGTTGCCGTATGCACCCTCTTCTCTTTTACCAACGATGTCCATGAGAAACGCATCAAACAATTGGTCCAGGAGGAATTCCCGGAAGCCTTCGTCAGCATCTCCAGCGAGATCCTCAAGCAAATCCGCGAGTACGAGCGCGCTTCCACCGTGGCTGTCAATGCCTACATCAGCCCCTCCCTCTCGAGATATCTAAAGAACCTGCAAACGGTCCTGAAGCGCGAGGGTTTGCCACGCGACTTTCTGGTCACCCAGAGCAACGGGGGCATAATGAGCGCCAGCTTCGGGGCAGAGCACGGTGTAATGGCTCTCCTCTCCGGGCCGTCTGCGGGAGCAGTTGGGGGGAAGTACTTCGCCGAGATCCTCGGTTTCCCCAATTTGATCGTCTGTGACATGGGCGGCACCAGCTTCGATGTGACCCTGATCAAAGATGGGGAGTATACCCTGACCATGGAGAGCGAGGTGGCCCGCTATCGAGTCGGCGTCCCTGCCATTGATATCCATACCATCGGGGCGGGAGGCGGCAGTCTTTCTCATATCGACGAGGGCGGCATGCTCAGGGTGGGACCTCTTTCCGCAGGCGCCGTGCCCGGGCCGGTCTGCTACAAGCGGGGCGGCGCCCAACCGGCCACCACCGATGCCAATCTAGTCCTTGGCTACCTCAATCCTGACTACTTCCTGGGCGGGGAATTCCCCCTCGATGTGGAGGGTTGCTGGCAGGCCATGGAAGAGCGCATCGGAAAACCATTGGGGATCGATGCCACCCAAGCCGCTTTCGGTATTTACCAGGTGGTCAACAGCGGCATGGCCGACGCTCTGCGCGTGGTCAGTGTACAGCGCGGCCACGATCCTCGCGAGTTCATGCTGGTCGCTGCCGGCGGCGCCGGGCCGATCCACGCCTCGCGCCTGGCCCAGGAGGTAGGCATCCCCAAGGTCATTGTTCCTCGCGCCGCCTCCGTCTTCTGCGCCTTGGGAATGCTGGAATCCGACCTCAAGCACGACTACGTGCAAACCTACTGGACTCATTTCGACCAGGTCAACCCGGAATCCTTGGAGGCCACCTTCCGCGCCATGGAAGAGCAAGGAATGGCCACATTGGCCGAGGAAGGAGTGGCTGAGGCAAAGGTGGAAGTGGAGCGCTATCTGGATATGCGCTACATCGGCCAACACCATGAAGTGACCGTGCGCCTGCCCAGAGGAAAGATCGAGGAGGGAAAATTGCAGGGAGTGGCTGCCGCCTTCCATGCTACGCACGAACGGCTCTACACCTATTGTGAAGCGGACAAGCCGGTAGAGACCATCAACATCCGCCTGACCATCATCGGTCGTGTCCCCAAGACCCCCCTGGCCAAGGAACTTGCGGCAGCCGCACCGGCTGCAGAGGCCATCAAGGGAAGCCGGCAGGTCTTCTTCGCCGAGTACCAGAGCCGAGTCGATACGCCGCTTTACGATGCCGCCAAATTGCAGCCCGGACACCACTTCAGCGGACCGGCCATCATCGAGGCGGCAACCACCTCGATCGTGGTCTGCCCTGGCGACGAAGTGCTGGTAGACGACTATGGCAATGTCATTCTGGAGGTGAAGAAAAATGGCTGAGTTGCGCCAGGGAGATTTTGAGGGAGTTTCCGACCCCGTCACCGTATCGGTGGTCTTCCACCGGCTCCTTACCATCAACAAAGAGATGGGCATCACCATGACCCGCACCTCCCGCTCCCCCATCTTTGCCGAGGTGCATGACTTCTCTTGCGCCATCTGCGACTGGGTGCCGCGCATCGTCGCCCAGATCGATGGAGTGCCTTCCCACACGGCGTCCTCGATGATCGCTGCCAAAGCGGTGAGGGATCGCTTCGGGGAGGACATCCGGCCTGGTGATGTCTTCGTCATCAACGACGCCTATTCTGGGGGCACCCACCTCGCTGATCTGACCATCATCAAACCTATCTTCTACCAGGGCGAGCTGCTCTTCATGGCCATCAACCGAGCCCACCACCTCGATGTCGGCGGTCTTACTCCGGGCAGCTACAGTCCACTCGCTACCGAGATTTTCCAGGAAGGGATCCGCATCCCGCCCTTGCGCATCTATCGCGACGGCAAGCCAATCATGGATGTGATCGAAACCCTCTGCCTGAACACGCGCATGCCTGACTTGTTCTGGTCAGACATCAAAGCTCAGGTAGCCTCCTGCTCGGTAGCGGAGAAACGCTTGACGGAACTGACTGACAAGTACGGGCCGGCTCGCCTGAAAGTGATCCTGGAGGATATCCAACGCTATGCGGAAAAACGCATGCGCCAGGAGATCAAGAAGATCCCGGATGGCATCTATGAGGGGACCGCCTATCTGGATGGAGACGGATTCAGTGCGACGCAAGTCAAGGTGCAGGTGCAATTCGAGATCAAAGGGGAAGAGATGTACGTCAACTTCGACGGTACCGACCCCCAGACCACCGGCTTCATCAACAGCCCCTTCGCCAATTCAGCGACCTCGGTTTACGTCTCTGTACTGACCACCGTCAGCCCAGACGTGCCCCACAATGAAGGGGCTTACCAGCCCATTCACATCACCGCCCCCGAAGGCAGTGTCGTCAATCCACTCCCTCCCGCGCCAGTGGCGAGCTCCACCCTGGATACGGCCTGCGCCATCCTGGAAGCTTGCTTCATGGCACTCTCCAAGGCTATGCCGAACCGCGTCCCAGCTGGTTGGAACCGGTGGTGCGGTCCTTCCATTTCCGGCATCGATCCTCGCAACGGGGAGTTCTACGTTCAGTATGCTTTCTGTGGAATGGGGGGCGGCGGAGCTCTTCCCTTCATGGACGGGCTCAGCTACATCGGCGACGGCATCGACCTGGGAGGCCTCACCGCCCCCAACATCGAGTCGAATGAATTGGAGTACCCGCACATCACCGCTTTCCACGAGTTCCTCCCCGATTCCGGAGGCGCCGGAAAATTCCGCGGCGGGATGGGCGTGCGCTACCGCATCCAATTCCTGGGAGAGGTAGCGCCTACTTTTGTCATGTTCGGTGACGGCAAGGTGAACCCTCCTTACGGCCTTTTCGGGGGGGGAACCGGCAGCCTAAACCGCCCGATGCTCAACGACGGCCTTCCCGATGAGCGGGAACTGCCCGCCAAAGGCATCATCGCCTTGAAGCCGGGAGACTTCTACAGTGTCTACTCCTCGGGTGGAGGAGGCTGGGGAAACCCGCTGGAGCGTGATCCAGCCAAAGTGCGCGAGGATGTTCTAAACGGCCTGGTATCTCTGGAAAGTGCGAAAAACGATTATGGCGTCGTTTTCCAGGATAACCTGGAGTTGGACATCGCAGCAACATTGAATCGTAGAACCGCACCATTGAAAGGAGCAGAAAGATGAAGATTGCTGTACTAGGAGCAGGAAACGGAGGTTTCGGATGCGCTGCAGACCTCACCATGAGGGGCCATCAGGTCAACCTCTATGCTCGTCCTGAATCCGACCACAAGCTGGACGGGATCCGAGAGAAAGGGTACCTCGAGCTCTACTTCATGGATGAGCCCGAGAAGCTGCACAAAGCAACCTTGAACCTGGTAACCTCGGATATCGCCCAGGCGGTAGAGGGTGTAGACCTGATCCTCAATCCCGTCCCCGCTTATGGTTATGAGCAATTCGCCCGATTGACGGCCCCTCATCTGAAAAAGGGGCAGGTTGTCATCACCCTCGGAAAGGGCGGCGGCGCACTGATTTGGGCCAAGGTTCTGCGCGAGATCAGCAACGAAGAAGGGATTTACTTCGGAGAGATCAATACCCTCACCTATGGCGCGTCAAAGATGGGACCGGCACTGGTCCGCATCGAGTCCTACGTCTACGAAGTGATCACCGGCGCCTTCCCCGGGAAGCACCTGCAAAAAGTGGTGGACACGCTGAAGGCGGCCTACCCGATGGCCAATATTCGACCCGCCAAGAATGTCCTGGAGTGCATCCTGGTCGATTACAACGCCATCACCCACACCGGACCGATGGTCTGCAACGCCGGTCGGATCGACTCCGGCTTCCACAAAGAGGAGTTCCATCTCTTTGACAAGTGGGCCAGCCCTCCGGCTGTGGTCCGTGTTACCGAAGCGGTAGACCGCGAGCGAATGGCTCTCGGGGAAGCGCTCGGTATCAAGGCCTACGCGCTGGAGGAAGAGATCGACCATGTTAAATGGAACCCCAAGGGAAAGGAAGACGCTGGTGTCCTGCCCCTCTTCGAGGCGATCCACACCGAGATTCTAGAAGTCTGCGAAGGCCCTTACAGCCTGAAAGCTCGCCAATTGACCGAAGATGTTCCGTGGGGATTGGTTACCTATTCCTCGCTGGGAAAAATGCTGGGGGTGCCCACCCCCGTGAGCGATGCGCTGACGGTGATGACATGCACCCTCAACGCCACCAACTATTGGAAGGAAGGCCGTACTGTCGAGATGCTGGGGTTGGATCCCCATTGGAGCCTCGAACAGTTGCAGTCTTATCTTTATGAAGGCACTGTCGCCTAAGGAGGTGAAGCGAGGCGACGGCTGGAATCGTTCGTATCTTCCATTCAAATTGAGGAGGCGCCAAGCATGACGGAAAGTAGTGGCGTACTGCACGTTCGAATCGAGGGGAAGCTCTCCTTCTGGGAGAATTTCGTCTACGGTCTGCAGCACATGTTCCTGATCGGAATGTCTGCAGTCATCACCCCTATGATCTTCTTTGGGGCGTTTGCGCAGGCTGGTCCTCTGGCTCTCACTTTCGATCAGGTTGCCTATCTGGTCGGGGCGATGTTTATCGGCGCCGGTTTGATCACCTTGACCCAATCCGCCTTCTTATTGAGGCTCCCCGTTGCCCAAGGGCAAAACATCATTATCATCGTCCTGATGATTTCTACCGTCTACGCCTACGGCTGGGGAGTCACCTTCGCCGGACTTCTCTTCGCCGGGATCTTGGCTACCCTCTGCACCTTGCCCTTTAGCAAAGGAATTATCGGCTGGCTGGCTAAATCGATTACTCCCGCGCCGGTCTACGGCACTCTGATCTTGTTAATCGGCATCACCATGGCCCCCCAGGTGGCCCTGGGCAGCATGATCATCCCCACCGGCCAACCCATCGATGGGATCAGCGTGGTCCTTGCCCTGATCTCTTTCCTGATCCCGCTCCTGCTCATGCTGTTCATCAAGAAGGGCTTCCTCCGGAATGCTGCCGTCGTCATCGGCCTGGTGGTGGCGGTCATCGTTGCCATCATCATTGGCCGTGTCGACTTCAGCGGGGTAGCTACCGCCCAGTGGATTACCGTGCCACAGGTTTTCCCGCTTGGCTTCACCTTTGATATCGGGCCCGTGGCCATCGTCACCTTGATCATGTTCATCGGCTATTTGGCAACGATCGCCGAGGCAGTCGGCGTCTACCATGTCACGGCCGAAATGGACGGCCAAAAACTGACCAACACCCGTGTCAACAAGGGTATCTTCGGTGAAACCCTGGGCTCTACCATCACCAGCATCTTCGGCTCGGTGCCGACCACCTCCTATGCCCAGAACCTCGGCCTGATCGCCATGACCGGCGTCGGCGCCCGTTCCGTGATGACCTCCTGCGCCATTCTCCTGATCATCCTCGGCTTCATCTACAAACTCGGCGCCATCGCCGCAGCCATCCCGATGGCGATCTACGGCGGCACGCTTCTCTCGGTGCTGGCCATGTTGATCGCTGTAGGAATCTCCTCCATAGCCAAGATGGAATGGAATGATCTGAACATGGCTATCGTCGGAACCGGCTGCGCGGTGGGTATCGGCGCCCTCGCTTGGCAGGGCCAGATCGCTGCCCTCAACCTGCATCCGATCTGGGGAATCTTCCTGGGCAATCCCGCTTTGCTTGGCTTCCTCGTAGCCTGGATTCTGCACTCCATCTTCGTCCTTCCCAAGAATAAAGCGACTGTCTCTGGGGCAGCTGTCTCTGCCAAGACTGCCTAACGCCGGAATAATCGCCTCATCAATAAAACAAGTTATCGTCTCCTCGGGCGGCCTTTTTGGCCGCCCGAGGCTCGCACCGCGACCCTAGAAAGAGAGTCGATTTGACATGAGTCACAGTATTGAAAACCTCTTCAATGCCCGCTCCGTGGCCATCGTCGGGGCGTCGGCAAGTCCCGGCAAACGGGGGCACATCATCCTCAGGAACCTCATCGAGGGAGGATTTGCGGGAGGCATCTTCCCAATCAACCCAAGCGCTGATGCAATCCTTGGAATAAAGTCCTATCCAAGCTTGGGAGCCATTCGGGAACCTGTCGACTTGATTGTGGTGTGCATTCCTGCGGCTGGTGTCCCCGCCTTGATCCGAGAAGCCGGGCACAGTGGGGTGAAGGGAGCCATCGTTATCTCAGGCGGTTTTCGTGAAATCGGCAATCTTCAGTTGGAGGGAGAGTTGTACCGGGCCGGTCAGGAGAGTGGAGTCCGCATCATCGGTCCCAATTGCCAAGGGATCAATTACACGCCAAACCACCTTTGCGCTTCCTGGCCTTTGATTCGCACTCAGGGTTCGATGGCTATCATTTCCCAGAGCGGAACCATTGGCGCCGCCTTGGCTGAATGGGCCGATGAAGACGGTATCGGCTTTTCCGCCTTCGTCAGCCTGGGAAACCGCCTGGATGTCAACGAGAGCGAGCTGGTGGAATTCTTTGCCCGCGATCCGGCGACGCGCTCAATCGCCTTGTATCTGGAGGGGGTAAAGGACGGGCGAGCCTTCATGGCCCAGCTTAAGCAAGCCACAGCGGTAAAACCCGTGGTAGTGCTGAAGGCAGGCCGAACTGCTCGAGGGCGGGAGGCAGCCCAGTCGCACACCAAGTCTGTCGCCGGGGATGACGCTGTCTTTGATGCAGCTTGCAAGCAAAGCGGGGCAAGGAAGGCAGAATCGATTACGGAATTGTACGATGCAGCCAAAGCGGGTGGAATGTTGCCCGCCCTCGACTCCTCCCTCTTGATCATAACTAGCTCCGGGGGAAGCGGAATCCTGGCTACTGACGCCGCGGAGAACAACGGCATGCATGTCCCAGCCCTGGAGCCGGAGGTGAAGGCCGCTCTGGCAGAGGCATTGCCCAGCCAATGCATCCTGGGAAATCCCCTCGACTTGACCGGTGACACCGATGCCGAACGTTACGCTATCGCCGCCCGGATCGCCGCACATTGGAAAGTCGCATCCAACCTGTTGTTGATCTTCGGCGATCCCATTCCGGAAGCAGGCAGGATGGTTGACCAGCTTCGCCGGGAGATCCCCCAGCAGATCATCGTCTCCTACCTGGGAGGTGGGGAGGAAGGCAAGATCGAGAGCCGGAAACTTCTTGACCTCGGCGT
>JBAXQG010000024.1:0-10616 GCA_037131855.1 bacterium | reverse complement strand
CACGGATGCCGTCTTTGCTGAGGCGGCAGAAGAAGTCGAAAACCAGGCGTTGGGAATCGTTGGATGGCGTTGGGCTATCGAAGAGATCCCCGGCCACCAGCACCAGATCAACGCACTCACTTCGAGCGCAGTGGTAGATCTCCTCCAGGAGGGTTTCGGATTCCCTCTCCCGGTTCATGCCGTACAACGAACGGCCGATATGCCAGTCGGCCGTGTGCAGTAGCTTCATACTTCCTCCCTGTACTGGATGATGCTATTCCCCGAAACTGTTAAAACAAATCATTCGCCCCTCTCTTTCCCCAATACAGCGGGAAAGGAGGCGAACCCGCTTCCTATCCTAGCACTTCAGCCCCCGGCAGGGTGTCCAACCCCCGGCAGGGTGTCCAGTTACATTTGCATTGCCTGTCAACTCTTGATAAAATACCGACTGGTCGGTATTTATTGACGAATTGAGGACAAAGAATTGACCAAGCAAACACGCGGCGAGGATACACGAGCCCGCATTCTGGTATCTGCTGAACAAGGTTTTGCGCAGACGGGGTATGACAGCACCGGAGTGGCTGAGATCTGCAAGGCGGCAGGAGTCAGCAAAGGCGCCTTCTATCATCATTTTACCTCCAAGGAGGAGGTTTTTCTGGAACTGCTGGATCGTTGGCTGACCTCTCTGGATCGCCAACTAGCAGATGTCGCCGCCTCCGACGGCAGCCTCCAGGAGGTGCTGGATGGCCTCTCGAAGATGGCGCCGCAGATCCTTCAAGAGGCCGGCGGCCAATACGCCATCCTTTTGGAGTTCTGGACCAAGGCTCGCTCCGATCCCAAAGTCTGGCAATCCACGGTCGCCTATTTTCAACGATACCGTGAATTCTTCGTAGGCCTTCTGGCGAACACCCCCGGGGGAGGTTCCATGGCGCTCGAGGAGAGACAGGCGGCGGCTGGAGTGTTGGTGGCGATGATCATCGGCCTCTTGTTGTGGGGAGCGTTGGACCCCAAAGCGGCGGATTGGTCCTGTGTGACGAGAACCGGGTTGGAACTTTTCGTTCGCGGATGGCAAGGGAAAGGCCTACCCTCAAACGATAGGAAGGGAGAACAAAAATGAAGGTGCTATTGACCGGAGCTTTTGGCAATGTCGGCAGCAGCGCAATCGAGGCGCTTCTGGCCAAAGGACACGAAGTGACCTGCTTTGACTTGAAGAACCGAGTCAATCAACGATTGGCGAAAAAGTACCAGGGGAAGGTGCGTGTGGCGTGGGGAGACCTGCGCCGTTTTGACGATCTTCTGGCCGCGGTGCGCGGACAAGAGGTTGTCATTCATCTCGCCTTCATCATCCCGAAACTCTCCCATACGGGAGTGGAATGTGAGCGAGAGCCGGCTTGGGCGCGGGAGATCAATGTCGGGGGCACGGCCAATCTGCTGCGGGCGATGAAAGCGCAACCGGCGCCTCCCAAGATCCTTTTCTCCTCTTCCCTCCACGTCTACGGCAAGACCCAGCATTTGCATTCCTTGCGCCAGGTCAGCGACCCGGTCCAACTGACCGAGCACTATATCCGCCACAAGGTCGCTTGCGAGGAAATGATCCGCAATGCTGGGCTGGAGTGGTCCATCTTCCGGTTGGCAGCGGTGTTGCCGATCTCCATCCACCTCGACCCAGGGATGTTCGATGTCCCCTTGGAGAATCGCATCGAGTTCGTTCACACGCGCGATGTCGGCCTGGCTTTGGCCAATGCGCTGGATACGCCGGAGGTATGGGGCCGCGTCCTGCAGATCGGCGGAGGGCCGCGCTGCCAATTCACCTCGGGAGAAATGATGCGTCAAATCCTGGAAGGGATGAAAGTCGGCATCCTTCCGGCGGAAGCCTTCACCAAAGAACCCTTCCCTACCGACTGGCTGGACACTCGCGACAGCGAAGCCTTGTTGCACTACCAAACCAGAACGCTGGATGACTACATCCGGGAAGTGTCCGCTCGCCTTGGCTGGCGGCGCTTGGCCATGCAGGTTTTTCGGCCTTTGGTCCGAACTTGGATCCTCTCTCATTCACAACCCTACCGCTTGGCCCATACCCCGGCCTGGCAAGCGCTGCAAGGGCGCACCGCCTTGGTTACCGGCGCTTCCAGCGGGATTGGCGCAGCTACGGCCCGGCTTCTGGCATCTCGAGGACTGCGCGTAATCCTTGTCGCCCGGCGCGAGGACCGCCTGCAAGCGCTAGCCCAGGAGATCACGGATCGGGGCGGAGAAGCGATTGTCTTCGTTTGCGACCTAGCCCGGGAAGAGGAGTGCAGCCGCCTCTACCAGGAGACCAACAGCCGCTTCGGACCGATTGATTTCCTGGTGAACAGCGCGGGACTTGGTTGGTACGGCTTCCTCGCCGAGATGCCTCTGTCGACGGCACGCCAGATGGTGGCGGTGAATAACGGAGCTGTGGTGCAGCTCTCCCTCCTCTTCCTGCAGGAAATGCAGCGGCGTGGCCGTGGCCTGATCGTCCAGATCGGCTCTATTGCCGGCAGCTTGCCGGAACAAGGGATCGCCCTCTACAGTGCCAGCAAATCATTCCTTGACTACTTCAGCCGGGCTCTCTACCGCGAGTTGCGGGGTGGACCGGTGCGCATCAGCCTGGTGAAACCAGGGCCGGTGGCGACCGAATTCTACCAGACAGCCCCCGGCAGGGTGACTTCCCAAGATGGGCTGCGCATTCCCGGCGAACGATGGAGCGTGCGTCCAGAAGTGGTCGCCCAGGCAGTCTGGTCGCAATTTCTGCGTCCCCGCCGGGTCACCTATGTTCCCGCTTACCTCTGTTTGACCCCCGCCCTGGAATTGTTCTTCGGCTGGGTGATCGACCTGCTTGGTCCAGCTTTGCTGCGCAGCCAACTGCGGAAAGCGCGCATCTCCGGAGCCTAGCTGTAGTGGCTTAGTGGTTGAGTACTCAAGTGGTTAAGTAGTTAAGTGGTTTAGTAGTTACTTAATGACTTGACCACTGGATTACTTAATTACTTGACTGCTTGACGCATGAGTCGCCTCTACTGGAGAAAGCAGGCAATCCGTCTTATAATCAACTTGGCCGTGCTAGACGGGGAGTTAGCGGTGCCCTGAACCTGCAAACCGCTACAGCAGGGTTGAATCCCCGCCCCCGGTGGCGCCTTGTGAGGCCGGCCCTTTTAAGTAGTGTTGATCGCAGGGTCTTGCGCAGCGGAGCCCTGTGAACCCCGCCAGATCCGGGAGGAAGCAACGGTAAGCAGATCTCTCCGGGTGCCGCAGGGAAGCCTTGCGGGAGCTGGCTGGAAGGGTATCGCTCGGAAGGTGTCCATCAAAGGTGGGTGCACGGCCGTTTTTATGAGGATTTGACGATGCCATATATTTCTCTCTACCGGAAGTGGCGCTCCCAGGACTTCGACCAGGTTCTGGGACAAGAACACATCACCCGCACCCTGAAAAACGCCCTCCGCAGGGGCCGGGTAGCGCATGCCTACCTTTTTACCGGCCCTCGCGGAACTGGGAAAACTTCCACTGCCCGCATTTTGGCCAAGGCGCTGAACTGCGACCAAGGACCCACCCCGCAGCCCTGTGGGGAATGCCCCACCTGCCTGCACATCCGGGACGGGCGATCGCTGGATGTGCTGGAGATCGACGCCGCCAGCAACCGCGGCATTGACGAGATTCGCGAGCTGCGGGAACGGGTGCGTTTCGCTGCAGTGGAAGGCCGAACCAAGGTTTACATCATCGATGAAGTTCACATGCTGACCACAGAGGCTTTCAATGCTTTGCTGAAGACCTTGGAAGAACCCCCCGAGCACGTTGTCTTTATCCTTTGCACGACGGAAGCGCAGAAAGTGCCGGCCACCATTCTCTCCCGCTGCCAGCGTTTCGACTTCCGCCGCATCCAGGCCGTTGTCTTGCGCGATCGTCTGCAGCAGATCGTCCAGGCTGAAGGCGGCGAGATTGAGGAGGAAGCGCTGGAGCTGCTCATTGCCAGTGCCTCCGGCTCCTTCCGCGACGCCGAGTCCCTCCTGGAGCAGCTCCTTTCCTACGCAGAGGGCAAGGTCACGCTGGCTGATGCCCGCGAGGTGCTGGGCCTGGTAGAGGATGAGTGGTTGGAAGCGCTCTCCCGCTCCTTACTGGAAGGCGATTTATCCGGTGTTTTGCGCTCATTGGGGGAGCTGGTTGATGCCGGTCAAGATCCGCGCAACATTACCCGGGAGTTGAGCCAGTTCCTGCGTCAACTGCTGGCTGCGCGCGTAGGAGGGCCGGTGGAGCTTTGGCAGCAGCGTTCCAAGCACCTGGAAAGCTTGCTTGAGCTTGCCCAACCAACCGTTCTGCTGCACCTGCTGGAAGCGCTCTCCGCTCTGGAAGCGCCTTTGAGAACCAGTTTTGAGCCGCGTTTCTTGCTGGAGACGACATTGATGGTAGCCAGCGAGCGTTCCCGCGGAGGAATGAAACCGGCGAAGGAGATCATTCCAGAGACACCGCCCCTTTCCTCAATAAAGACCGTTCCCCACTCCGAAAGAAAAGAGCCGCTCGACGAACCATACCCGGAATCCAAGTCCAAAACGCTTCCGAAAACACTCCGGGAGAAGCCCTCGATCATTGCGCCGGAACCCTCTGCCCCGCCTCGCGCCTTGGAAGAGACAAACCTTGCCGTCTTCAAGGAAGGTTGGTCGCGGATCCTCGACTGCGCCATGCGACAGAAGCTGACCTCAGCCGTCTTGCTCAACAAAGGCACCCCGATCGCTTTTGCAGCTGGCCGCTTGACCATCGGCTTTGACCGGAACGGGGAGTTCTATAAGAAACACTTTGATCAGCCCGAGAACCGCGCCATGGTCGAATCAGCGATAAAGGAGGTCTGTGGCTGCCAACCCGCCCTTTATTTCATCGTGGCGGACGAACAACCCTTTGCCGCTGAGGTGGAGACGAAAGAGCATCCCTTGATCAAACAAGCCCTCGATCTGTTCGAGGGAAGTATCATCGAAATCCGAGAGGTGTAAAAAATGTTAAAAGGCGACATGAACAAGTTGATGCGCCAGGCCCAGGAGTTGCAGCAGCAAATGGGAAAAGCGCAGGAAGAGTTGGGCGAGATGCAGGTCACCGGGGAGGCCGGTGGAAGCGCCGTGGCCATCACCATGACCGGTCAGTACGACTTGATCGATGTCAAGATCGACCCTGCTGCCATAGACCCGGAAGCTTTGGAGATGCTCTCCGAGCTGGTGGCGGCAGCGCTGCAGGACTGCCTGGAGAAAGTGCGGCAGGCTTCGGAAAGCAAGATGGGGAAGTTCTCCCGCCTATCGGGAGGGATGTTCTAGCTAGTGCCGGTCTTCCCTCCCTCCTTCAGCAGACTGCTGGAAGCCCTTCACCGTTTACCGGGAGTCGGCCCCAAAAGCGCTGAGCGAATCGCCTTCTATCTGTTGAAGAGCTCTCCCGAAGAATCGGAAGAGCTGGCTGAGGCGATCCGTTTGGCTCGCCGCAGCATTCGCGCCTGCAGCCAATGCTTCTTCCTCTCAGAAGGCGACCCTTGCCCGATCTGCCGGGATCCGCGACGGGACCCTTCCTTGCTAGCGGTGGTGGAGGATTCCCGGGATGTCATCGCCATCGAGCGCGGCGGCTTCTTTCGAGGGCGCTACCATGTTCTCGGCGGGGCGCTTTCTCCCCTCGATGGAATCGGCCCCAACGACCTGAGGATTGCCCAATTGGCGCCGCGCCTGCAGGATGGTCAGGTGAAGGAAGTGATCCTGGCTATTAACCCGGGAGTCACTGGAGATGCGACGGCCATCTTTCTGGCCAAATTCCTGAGGGCGTTGCAGGTGAAGGTGACGCGCATCGCCCGTGGTTTGCCGGTAGGAACCGACCTTGAATTGGCCGACGAATTGACCTTAAAGCTGGCTTTGGAGGGTCGACTGGAGGTCTAACCGAGCGGCCATGGGTTATTGTTCCTGGCGTTGAGGCAATACTCGCCGCAGGAAGCGGGCGGCGAGGACCGCCAGGAAGGCTTTACCCAGATCCAGGCCGAGAAACGGCAGCACGCCCGCCACGATGGCTCCCCAGGGATTGAGGCCTGTCACCGCCATCAGTTGAAGCCAACCCGCCAGGTAGAGCACAACCAATCCGGCACAGGCCGCCAATAAATCCCTCCCCAAGGGTGAGGCGGCGCCTTTCACCTTGCGCAGAAATGCGACAGTCACTGCTGCCAGGAGGAACCCCCACAAATAACCGCCGGTCGGGCCGAAGAGGATCGCCGCTCCGCCTCGGGCGCTGGAGAAGACCGGGAGCCCGGCTACTCCCAACAGCAAGTAGACCAGCGCAGCCGCCCCGGCAACCGGTGGCCGAAGCAGCAAGCCAGCCAGCAGGACGAAGAAGAGTTGCAGGGTAAGTGGGACCGGAGTTGCCGGAATGCTCACCCAGGCGGAAACGGATAACAAGCCGGCCAGCAGGGCTGCTGTCGCCATCTCACGCGTCGAGAAGGCCGCGCCTCGCCCGGTGGATCGGTCAGAGGACAAGCGTGCCGTTGGCTGTCTGTCGCTCCGGGCTTAGCAAGACTACTCGCCCGTCTTCCAAGACCGGCCCCAAAACAAGAACCTCCGACCGAAAACCGGCGATGTTCTTGGGCGGGAAGTTGATCACCGCCACCACCTGGCGGCCGACCAGCTCTTCTTTTCCGTAGAAGGCGGTAATCTGGGCGGAGGTCTGTTTCACCCCAAAAGGGCCAAAGTCGATCCGCAGGCGGTAGGCCGGCTTGTGGGCGCGAGGGAACTCACTCACCTCCAAAATCGTTCCCACGCGCATCTCCACCTTCAGGAAGTCTTCGTATGCGATCATCGCATCACCTCATCCGGAGATGGTTTGCAGGGTGTCCGGAGAACTGGGTAGAGAGGCGTGTGGGACTCTGGATGGCACTCGACGAATCGAGCCATCTTCACCGGCGTGGGCCTGAACAAAGCCCAAGGCTTCCCGGAAGACGAGCTCCTTGTCGTAGTCCATAGTGGCGACATGGTAGGAGTTCTCCAGGACCACTAGCTTCTTCTCTTCGCATCGCAAGGAGCGGAACAGCTCCTCTTGGTTGGCCGGCGGCACGGTATGGTCTACCTTCGAGGAGAAAATCAGAGCCGGGCAGCGGATCTTATCCAGGCCGGCGCGGGTGGCGGCCAGGAGCAGGGCAAATTGCCGTGTGGCGCGGACCGGCATCTTGCTGAAGACTCGTTCATCCTCTCCAGCTTTCTTGAAATCGTTGCCGACTCCTTTCATCCAGCGAGGGATGCCGAGAGAGCCAGCCAGCTTCATCAGCAGCTCTTGGGGGTAACGCAAAGCAGCATTGATGGGGATCACGCCGGCTATCTCGGGGTGCTGCTCCGCTGCCCACAAGGCCAGAGTGCCGCCCATGGAGAGGCCGGTGGCGAAGATTCGGTCAGTCATTGGCCGCAACCACTGGTAGGCTTTCTCCACATCGGCTGTCCATTCGGTCCAGCGGGTTTTTTCCATCTCCTCCGGCTTTTGGCCATGGCCGGCGAGAAGAGGAAGGGCGACCGCATAACCGGCGGCCGCGAATCGTTCACCGTACTCATGCACTGAGTGCGGGGAACCGGTGAAACCATGGATCACCAGGACGCCGGTCCGCGATCCTTGGCAAAAAAAAGGCTCATTCCACTCCATATACTGCCTCCTTGCTGGTTTTCGGGTAAAGGAGCGCGGCATGGCGCACCCCTACGGCGTCTCCCCCATCTGCCCTCGTGCGATGCGAAAGGCCGAGGGCTGCTTTGGAAAAGCGGGGAGACAGCAGGGGTTCGTGCTCGACCGCACAGCTTGGCATATTGTACATGAATGGAACATCGAACTTGCTCCATGATTAAAGCAGGGGCGCCGCGCCGCTCTGCGATGCTTTTCGCAAAGCGGGGTGGGATTCTGCGCCGTAAATAGACCTCTGGCCGACCCGGGAACGTTGTCTGCCGGTACGGCTGAACCGCGTCATTGCCGCCGCTTCATCCCGGTTCTACAATGAAGCCATCCTATCCTAGCGGAGGAGCGCGATGCGTCGGTCGAAAACGGTACTGATATTCACCATCATTGTTGCCCTGATCTTTCCTTTTGCGATCCCATCGGTCCCGGTGGCAGCAGAGGGGATTGATGCGTCACCCCTGCAACCAAGTCAACAGGTGGGAGTTCTCAGTGGCCCCCTCCCCGGCGGCCCATCGGCTTTACTTGAAGATGGACCTACTTTTGACCTTATCAATCGAGTTCAGACGGAAGCCGCTCGCTTGGCTGGTTTTCCGGTGGAGGTGAGCTGCGCGATCCCAGGCTCCGGCAAAACTCTCCCGGCGGGGCCAGTTACCAGGGGCGACGTGCAAGCCCTCTACCCCGAAGAGGATCCCCTGGTTGTGGTGGAGATCAGCGGGGCGACCTTGCTTCTAGCCCTGGAATCTTCTGCCGCAACCTTCCAAACGTACCGCTTCGATCCCCAGGGTCCTCTTCTGGATCCCGAACGGTCTCTTTTGCGGTACGGAATCTGGAGCGGCATCCAGTATTGTCTAGATCTCACCCATGAGGCCGGCCAGCGTCTCTTTGGGCTGGCCTATCAGGGGCAGCCGGTGACCCCGCTGATGAGGATGCAGGTGGCAACCAACCGTACCTACGCGGAGGAGGAGCTTCTGCCGTCAGGAGGCGCACTTCTCTATACCTCCAGCGAGACAATCCAGGAATGGATCGTCTCCTATCTTCAAGCGCATTCCCCGTTGGACCCCAATTCCCTCTTTGAGGCCAATTGGAGCCTCTACCCAGACCAGTATCTCCGTCCCGAGCAAGCTATCTCCGCCAGTGATTTCACCTCTCTTCTAACCGAGGCCTATTTCCCCAGCGATGAGCCCGTTGATTCTGGGTCGATGGGAGGTCAACTGGCCATCGACCCTGGGCGCCAGAGTTGGCTCTACGTTGACCCCGCCACCAAGAGATTCCGCTTCGGCGCTGGGTCGCGCGATTACGGATTTCTCCCCGCGCCTTTGATGACAGTGGCGCCCGGTTTCATCCACTTTCTCTACCTGGGGCCGGACTTGTACCTTCAAGCCTGGCTGCAACCTGGGGAGTCGATGGCCGTGGGGTATGATCTGGAGGCTCAGCGTTACCTTACTCTCGATGAGCACGCCGGTTCTTGGAACACCGAACGGGCGCTTACGCAGTTGACCAGTATCGGCTTCCCAGGGACAGAAACGCCGGCCGCAGATTGGACCCTGCTCCGCCGTTACCCCGACTGGACGGAGTTGTCTTCCTGGTCGGCCGCTCCCTACACTCAAGCCGTTGGCATGGGCCTACTGGACGACTGGACGGCTCTTCGTCCGCAAGCCGCGCTGAGCAATGCCGCCGCCTTGGGTTGGATCGAAGAGGCTCGTTACCCTGAGTTGACGCTCCTGACCACCAATGACTTCCACGGGCAATTGGAGCCCAAGATCGTCAACGGTGTGGCGACGGGGGGAGCGGCATTCCTTGCTGCCGCCCAGCAAGCCGCGCGCGCTGGAAATCCCCACGGCGCCCTGCTGTTGGATGAAGGCGACATCATGCAAGCCACCCTCATTTCCAACTATTTTCAAGGCGCTTCCACTATTGAGGTTTTCAACCAACTGGGGGTCCAGGCTTCAGCTTTCGGCAACCATGACTTCGACTGGGGGCAGACCGTGTTGCAGGAGCGGATTGCCCAGGCTCATTTTCCCTGGCTTTCCTGCAACATCTTTCTGGAGGGGAGCGACCAGCGGCCCGCCTGGATCCAACCTTCCGCCATGCTGGAGGTAAAGGGGATCCGTGTTGGCCTGGTGGGCGCCACCACCCTGGAGACTCCCCACATCGTCATGCCGGGGAACCTGAATGGGCTGGAGTTCCTGGATCCCGCTCCAATCATCAACCAGATATCCTCACAATTGCGTTCCCAAGGAGCTCAGATGGTAGTGGTCCTGGCTCACTTTGGAGGACAGCAGACCCCAGGCTCTCCCATTATCACCGGCGAAGTGGCCAACCTGGCGCAAAGCCTGAAAGGGGTGGATTTCCTCGCCAGCGGCCATTCCCATACCCTCCTCAACGGCGCCGTCAACGGGATTCCCATCATCCAACAGAGTTACGCCGGCCTGGCCCTGGGCATCTCGCGCTGGCGAATCGACCGGTTGAATGGCGGGGCAGTCTGGAATGAACAGGAGGTAGTGCCGATCCAGGATGATGGACTGATCCCCGACCAGGGCGTCACTTCAACGGTAGATGGCTACAACGCCCAGATCGCCAAGATTCAGGATCAGGTGGTTGCATCGGTGACCGGACCCATCCCAATCGGTGACAAGTGGAACGCCGAGTCCCCGATCGGAGATCTGATCGCCGATGCCTTCCGTTGGAAAGCGCAGGCCCAGATCGGCATCATGAATGCAGGTGGGATCCGTTCCGATCTGAACTACCCCAGCTACCCGCACCAGGTCGCCTGGGGAGATTGCTACGCCATTCAGCCGTTCAACAATATTCTGGTTACAGTGGAACTGACCGGCGCCCAGATCAAGGAACTCCTGGAGCAGCAATGGCCGCCCAACCAAAAAGCCGTGGATATGCTGCAAATCTCCGGCTTTCGCTACAGCTACCGGGCGGTCAACCCGCCAGGGTCTCGCGTTCTATCCCTC
>JBAXQG010000023.1:0-10908 GCA_037131855.1 bacterium | reverse complement strand
AGGGGGGTGGCGATGGCGGCGATGGTAGCCCGCTGGTCGCGGTTCAGGGCTTGCGTGACGGCTTGTAGCGGAGCGAAGCTTTGGGAGAGTAGGGTCCGTGAGGCGCTGTGGGGGCAATCCACTTCTTGGAAGGAGTCATCGGAGAAGGAATGAAGCGGGGCTCGTCTTCCTCAAGCGGCCGATCTTCAGGGGGGGGGCTGGCTTCGACCGGCCGGGGCGCCACAGGCCGGTTCCCCGGGGAGGATGAGGCGCCGCGATTGTAGCCCCGATCGCGATCAGGGGGGCGGCGTTCGCTTCCGCCCCCAGAGCGCGGAACGCGCTGCTGCGAGCTATGTCCCTGGTGCGGGCGGTCGTCGCGAAAACGATCCTCGCGTGGCGGGCGAGGAGCTTGCCCTTCACTCAAGTTGGGCTCGATGATTACTTTGCGGTAAGGTTCGTTTCCCTCGGAGTGCGTCTTCACGTCGGTGCGATCCTGCAGCGCAAGATGAACCACACGGCGTTCCATCGGCGGCAAGGGCGGCATGGTGTAGGGGCGGCGGACGCGGCGAACGCGGTCGGCCAAGCGACGAGCCATCTGGTTGAGGGTGCGCTCGCGGCGAACGCGGTAATCCCCCGAGTCGAGCAGACAACGCACGTGGAGGCCTTGCTTGGCCAGGAGCAGGGAAAGGATGAACTGAAGGGCGTTGACTGTCTCTCCGTGTTTGCCGATGATGCGAGCCGGCTCGGAAGAAGAAATGTCCAGCAAATAGGATTCTCCCCTCTTCTCTACAGTCAAGCGAAGGGTGTCGTCATAGTGGGCGAGCAGACCAATGGCTGCTCCCTGGACTTGGTCGATCTCCTCGACCTGGCGGGTGACACGGACCACGGCCTGCTTGGAACCGATGCCGAAAAGCCCGCTCTTCGGCTCTTCCAAAACCTCGATGAGCGCTCGCTCGCGGGAAACGCCGAGCTCTTCGAGGGCGGCAGCAGTCGCTTCCTCGACCGTCTTGGCAGATTTTTCCACAGTAATCATTTCAGCCATCGCTTACTTTCCTTTTGCTTTTTTCTTACCTGGGGCCGATAAAGCCTGGGGCGGCGTGGGGGTTGCCTGGACGGTCTGAGCAGCGGCCGGCGCCTTGGGAATGCCCTTGAAGACGATCAACTGCTGGGCCACCTGAAGAAGGGAGAAGACCACCCAGTAGAGACAAACTGCCACGGGGATGGAGATGGAGATCCAGCCGATGAGAAGGGGGAAGAGGATATTGATGAAAGCCGCTCCGCCCTGTTGGGTTTGGCTTTGGCCCATCGTCTTCGATTGAAGGAACATGGTGGCTGCGGTCAGCGCGGGCCAGAGGTAGTAGATCCAATGAGGCGCCCCGGTGGGCGTATAAGCCAGGTTGAAACCGAGGAAGATGGCGCCGGGGGTAGCGGCTCGCGCTACCAGGGCAAATTGGCTGCCGTTGACCATAGTGGTGGTGTAGGTGTTAAAAAGATCAGCCGGGATGGTCGGCGTGGCAGCGGTGGGAGTCAGGCTCCCCAGGAACGGCGTGGTTATAGGAACTTGGACAGGCGCCAGGAAAAAGGCTTGCAGGGCAAACCACAAGGCCCACATGATCAACAACTGGGGGATCTGCAACAAACAGGAGGAAGTGAAGCAACCCACCGGGTTGATCCCATATTTCTTGTAGAGCTGGGACATGGCCTTGTTCAATTGATCGGGGTCGCCCTTGAAGCGTTTCTGGATCTCTTGCATCTCCGGGGTCATTGACTGCATCTTGCGGCTGCTCATCAGCGACTGCTGCTGGGGCCAGTAGAGGATCGCCTTCAGCACCAGGGTGAGCAGGATGATCGCCACGCCGTAGTTGGGAATGAGGGAGAAGAAGAAATCAAGCGTCTGGGTGAGTATGTTCTGCAAAAAGTCCAAACTTGAACTCCTTTCTTAAGGCACCGGGTCGAATCCGCCCGAATGCAGGGGGTTGCAACGCAAGAAGCGCTTGAGAGCCAGCAAGATTCCCTTGCCGGCGCCATAGCGCTCGATCGCCTCCAGCGCATATTGTGAACAGGTAGGAAGGTAGCGGCAGGAAGGCGGGGTGTAAGGGGAAATCCCCTTGCGGTAGAAGAGGATCAGAAAGAGGAAGATCTTTTTAAGCACGGGACAAGACCGAAGCCTCCTCCAGGGAACGGCGGAGCGCCTGCTCCAGCGCGGGCTGGGTCTCCCGAACAGCTTCCTTGCGGGCCAGCACGACCAACAGGCAATCGGTCCGCAACTGAGGACGGAGGCGCCGATAGGCTTCCCGGAAGCAGCGTTTCAAGCGGTTGCGGTTGACTGCTTGGGCTACACTGCGCTTTTTCACCACAATGCCGAGTTTCCTCCCCTCCCCTGATTTCAGGCAAAACAACAGGAAATAGGGCGAAACATAGCTTCTCCCCTGACGAAAAACCCGGATGTACTCCGGGGACAACAAGCGTCCCTCCCGCGGCAGCGGGAAGCGCTGGGGCTCATCGCCCGCTTCAGGCAATGGCGATCTGGTGGCGGCCGCGAGCCCTCCTCCGGCTCAGCACCTTGCGGCCTCCCCTGGTCTGCATGCGCATGCGAAAGCCATGCACTCGATAACGGTAGCGCACGTGGGGTTGAAACGTTCTCTTCATTCGGTTGCCTCTATCCTTAAGGATGAAGGGTGCTGGGGTACAAACCCCAGGGCCCCCCCTTGTGTTCTGCTCGCCTTCTGCACTTATCATCGGCGTCCGGAAGGATTCGCCGTATTGGAACTGCCGATGAACTGCCGATTATTATAAAGAAAGGGGGGCGAGGGGTCAACCGTGGGAAGTCGCGCTATAATCGCAAGGTGACACCGCTGGAGAGCGTCGTCTATACGCGCCGGTTGGCGAAGTCCTTCCGAGGGAAGAAAGCCCTGGAGGACATCGATATGGTGGTAGAGGAAGGGGAGCTGGCTTGCCTCTATGGTCCTCCGGAAGCGGGAAAGAGCACCTTGTTGCGGATCCTGGCCGGGGAAGCGCGCCCAAGCGAGGGGGAAGCCAGCGTCCTGGGGAAAGATCCATTTCGTGCGCGCTCTTCCCTCCTGCGCCAAGTCGGCTATCTCCCCGCTCATCCAGCTTTTTACGATTGGATGCGCGTCGGCGGTTATTTGGCTTTCCTGGGGCGCGTTGGCAGTTTGGGCGGATCGCGCCTGGCCAAGAGAATAGATGAGGTCTTGGAACAGGTTGGCTTGAACGAGGAAAGGACGCGCGTCAGCGATTTAAGCGAAGAGGGGCGCTGCCGGCTCGGTTTGGCCCAGGCCCTCCTCCTGGATCCCCCCGTTCTCCTCCTCGATGATCCTCTGGCTTCCTGCGCCGGAGAGAGCCGCTCTCGCCTGGAAAGATTGCTCCTCTTTCTGCGGGAGAAACGGACGGTGCTCTTTGGCAGTGACGCGCTCGGTCTGCTGGAGGAGCAATGCGACTCTTTGGCCATGCTCGATCGGGGGAAGCTTCTTCTTCAGGAGAAGCTGGGCGCCTTGCGGCAGCGATACCAGGAGCCAGCCATGAGCCTTGGCTTGAGCGACTGTCCGGCCGCTTTCCTGACCGCTTTGCAGGCAGAACCCTGGCTGGAAGAGGTCATTCCGCAAGAGGGCCTGTTGCGCCTGCGCGTGCGCGACTTGGAGCAGGCCGCCTTTTCGCTGCCGCCCTTGATCAGCAGCCATCGCTTGGCTTTGCGGCATCTCTTTGTGGAGAAGCAGCCCCTGGCCGCACTCCTGGCTCGCGCCGGCAAGGAAAGCGTCGTCCGTGCTTAACGCTTTTTGGCGGAAAGAGTGGCAGGAGATCTTGCGGGAAGGGACGGCCTGGGCGCTGGGGGGGCTCTTCCTGGTTCTGGCAGCCATTGTGCCGGTCTCCTTCCGCTACCTTCCCGAGCTGTGGTTGGTGGAGCTTTTCCCAAGCGTCAGTCTTTTCCTGCGCACTCAAGAAGAGGGGGCCTCGATCGTCTTCCTGTGGATCTGGGCGGTGCTGGGCAGCTTAGTGATGATCCTCTGGGGAATCGGCAGCATCGCTTATGAATGGCGAAGCGGTCAATTGCGTCTGGTCTTGGCCAAGTCTTCCGCCGGGGGTGGGCTATTGCTGGGAAAATGGTTGGCCGATTGCTTCCTCTTGCTTCTGGTCATGGGGGCTTCATTCATCCTCTTCAACCAGCTCTGCCGCTGGCTTTTTCCCTACAGTTTGGCCTGGCGGCCAACCTTCTTGGCGTTGCTCTTGCTGGCCTTGTATTTGGCCTTTACCCTCGCTTTGGCCATCTTTTGGGGCGCCTGGCTGCGCCGTCCGGGGTGGAGCGCCTTGCTCACCGTGGCTTCACTCCTCCCCCAGTTTTTTTTACCTCTCCCCTTCGGAACCTTGGCGCCGGCGATGTTAATCAATTTGAGTCAAGCAGCCGCCTTCAGCCAACCTCTATCCTGGGCGGAGCTACTCCCCGGGGCGTGCGCTGTGGTTGCCTCCCTGCTGCTCCTGTTGCTGGCCGGGCTCTTCCTCTCCCGCCCTCGTTGGAACCGTTAGACCGTCTTGCCCCACTTCTTTGAGTCTGTTAGATTGATGCTGCTGCAAGCTGTTTTGGCTCGATCGCTGGGGGGGAAGGCCCTCATTTGACCCGCTCTGCGCTTGCCTGGGGCGGGACATCCTGCCGCAGGCGGCCACGTGGCCGTAGATGAAAGAGAGGACGGCGCCTCTGGCACACAAAGCAGTTATCCACTTTTCTCACAGGACTTGTGAATAACTTTTTACCTAAGGAGAGCTTCATGAGGGAAATTCAGGACGAAGCGGAACATTTATGGGAAGAGGCCAGGAAGTTTTTGCGGCGGGAGCTGTCAAGGCCCTCGTATGACACTTGGTTAAAAAACACCAGGCCTCTCTCGCTGGAGGACAATGTCCTGCTCTTGGGAGTGCCCAGCGATTTTGCCCGCGATTGGCTGCAAACAAGGCTCTACGATTCGATCCTG
This sequence comes from bacterium, assembly GCA_037131855.1. GTDB lineage: Bacteria > Caldisericota > JANLFM01 > JANLFM01 > JANLFM01 > JAPLHV01. The sequence continues at coordinate 5,950 of JBAXQG010000023.1, read as the reverse complement.
CGCGCCCTGCACTCGGTGCGGCCAGAGGAGATCGAAGTGGAGTTTCGGGTCATCCCGATGGAGGCGACCGATCCGCCTCCGGTCGCTCCCGCCTCCGGTCAGGAGCGGCGGCATCTTTTCAACCCGCGCTACACCTTTGATTCTTTTGTCGTGGGGGCTTCCAACCGCTTTGCCCACGCCGCCAGTCTGGCTGTGTCCAATGCCCCCGGCCGGGCTTATAACCCTCTTTTTGTCTATGGCGGCGTCGGTCTGGGCAAAACGCATCTGTTGCAGGCCATCGGCAACCATATTCTAGGGGCTACCCCACAACTGAAGGTGGTTTATCTCTCCTCGGAGAAGTTCACCAATGATGTGATCAACGGGATCCGCGATCATCGCATGGGGGATTTCCGCGATCACTACCGCACGGTTGATGTGATCCTGATCGACGACATCCAGTTCATCGCCGGGAAAGAAAGCACCCAAGAAGAGTTCTTTCACACCTTCAACGCCCTCCATGATGCATCCAAGCAGATCATCCTCACTTCCGACAAACCGCCGCGGGAGATCAATACCCTAGAAGATCGCCTTCGCTCGCGCTTCGAATGGGGACTTTTGGCTGATGTTCAGCTCCCTGATTTGGAGACGCGCATCGCCATCCTGAAAAAGAAGACTGAGTCGGAGTCAATCGAAGTGCCATCCGACGTTTTGGCCTATGTCGCCGACAACATTACTTCCAACATCCGCGAATTGGAAGGGGCTTTAACGCGCATCTTGGCCTATGCCTCTCTCTATAATCAAGAGATCGACCTGCCGATGACGATGTATGTCTTGAAGGATCTGATCCCGGTCACCAGCCGCCCGCTCTCGGTGACCGAGATTCAAAAGGCTGTGGCCGGCTATTTTCAGATCCCCACGGAGGTTCTATTGGCCAAGAAACGCTCGCGCGACGTGGTTATCCCCCGGCAGATCGCGATGTACCTGGCGAGAGAGCTGACCGACTTCTCCCTGCCGCAGTTGGGGGAATCCTTCGGTGGGCGCGACCACACCACCGTCCTTTATTCCTGCGACAAGATTCGAACGGAGAAGGAAACGGATATCAACCTGCAGACCGCCCTTGACGAGATCCGCAAAATCCTCTTGCGGCCTCTCCACTGATCGTCCACATCCATGCCGGCGCCTTGTGGAAAAACAATAGGGGGAGATGGTTCCCGCTTTTCATCTCCACAGTTTCCACATTTCTCTCCACAATGGAAGGTCACCCAGCGCGACCCATTGGATCTATCCCGCCATCCTTATCAACAGAATCCAAAGGCCCTATTATTACAACGAACTATAGATTGATTAGAAAATAAAAAAAGAAGGGGATCGGGATTATGCACATTGTTTGTAAGAGAGATGCATTGCTGAAGAACGTCAGTGTAGTCCAGAAGGCTGTTTCCATCCGAGGGTCGCTCCCGATCTTGAGCAATATTCTGCTGGAAGCCAAAAACTCAACCTTGCGCGTGATGGCCACTGATTTGGAAATCGGCATTGAAGCCAGCTTTGAGGCTGCTGTGCAAGAAGAAGGGACGATCACTTTCCCTTCCAAATACCTTCTTGAAATCATCCGCCGGCTCCCCGCCGCCGAGGTTGAACTCTATGTGGAAAAGGGCTCGCAGGTCAATATCAAAGCCGGTAAAGCCCATTTTACGATGAGTGGGTTGCCGTCCGATGATTTCCCCCTTCTTCCGGAAATCAAAGACGGGCAAAAACTGAAGATTCAGCGAGGCGTTTTGCAGACGCTGATTGAGGAGACTTCTTTTTCTTGTTCCAAGGATGAAATTACCCGGCCCGAGCTGGCCGGCATTCTGCTAATTCTGACACCGGGCAAGATCCAGGCTGTGGCAACAGATGGGAGCCGCTTGGCGCTGCGCGAAGTGGAAGCGACAACCGAGGTGGAAGGCCGTCTGGAAGTCCTGATCCCCGGACGTTCCCTGGAGGAATTGCTGCGCATCTTGGAGATGGACGGGGAGAACGAGGTAGAAGTAACGCTGGGAAATAACCAGGTAGAGTTCCGCTTGCCGCAGCGCAAACTGATTACGCGAAAGATCCAGAGCCGTTTTGTCAACTGGGAAGTGGTCATTCCGACGCAGTTCGAACAAACCTACCTGGTGGATACCAAGCGTTTTCAAGAATCATTGGATCGCTGCATGTTGCTGGCCCGCCTAGTGAATAACCGCATCCAAATCACCAGCCAGGGCGCCTCCGTCCTTTTGCAGGCCGTAGTGCCAGAGGTCGGAGAAGTGCGCGAGGAATTGGAATGGTCGCAAGGCAGCGGTTCTCTGAGCGAGGGCTTCAATGTGCGTTACCTGTTAGAGGGAATACACAACATCAAAACCGAATATTGTTATTTGGCCTTCGCCGGAAAAGAACGGCCCTTGGTGTTGCGGCCTTCAGATGAGAAGGGCTACCTCTATTTGGTGATGCCGCTGCGTTCTTGAACCTGACGCGCCTTACCCTCTATGGTTTTCGCAACCTGGCCGAGCAGAGATTGGAGTTTAGGGGTGGATTGCAGGCCATTTGCGGCGGAAATGCCGAAGGCAAGACTAACCTATTAGAGGCTATCTTTTGTCTAACCGCCGGCCGTTCCTTTCGCTCAGCCGACGACCAGATTCTGGTAGGACAACCGCACGGTTTTGAAGGGAAAGCCGGATATCGCCTGGATGGGGAGATCAAGCGACGGGATGATGCCCTGCATCTTCTTCTTACCTTCGATCAGGAGGCCAAGCGCAGAACTTTTTCCTTGAATGGCGCCCCACTGCGGCGGGTGATGGAACTGTGGGCGGAGGTCAAGGCCGTTCCTTTCGTACCAGCCGACAGCCTGCTGGTAAAGGGACCCCCTTTGCTGCGGCGGCAATTCCTGAACCGCTTTTTGGGTCAGAAGTCAGCCCTTTACCGTTATCACTTGCAGCGATTCAGCATCGCCTTGCGTCACCGCAATGCCATTCTTAAAGCGATGCAACGAGGATACCCCCGCTTTCATCTTGGCAATGGGGACAGAATTAATTCTGTCCCCATTGCTGCAGCGAGCGAACGGGGCGAAGGCCTGGAATCCTGGAATGGGGTCTACCACGAGGTGGCTCAGGCCTTGGTCGACGAGCGAGCAGCAGCCATCCTCCTGTTGGCGGAGGCTGCCCAGTCCTTTTACAGGCGCCTCTCTCGCGACGGGGAAGCAGTTCAACTGACTTATCAGCCCTCCAGTTGGGAAATTGCCAAAGACCTGGTCAGCGGGGCAGGGAGAGAAATCGCGGCGGGAACCTGCCTATTTGGCCCCCACCTGGATGAGTTGGAGATCCGCCTAAGCGGACGGGCAGCGCGCTTCTATTCCTCGGAAGGAGAGGCTCGCTGTCTGGCCTTGGCCTTGCGTTTGGCCGAGTACCAAATATTGTGCGAAGATGGGGGAGAGGCGCCCTTGCTTCTCCTCGACGACGCGCTTTCCGAATTGGATGGAGACCGGCGCGAGGCGCTGCTCAGTGTAATCGAACCATTTCCTCAGGTTTTTCTGACCACTACCGCCATTGAGGAATTGCCGCGCCGCTGGCGCGAGAAAGTGATCGCCTTCGATGTCCAAGACGGAGAAATCAAAAAGAGGCCTGATTCCACTGGCTGATCTTCTGCCAGCGGCGTTACAACGCCTCGGCCTGGAGGAGAAACTCAACGAGACCCGTGTTCGACAAGCCTGGGAGAGGGTAGCTCCAGCCGACCTGCGCAGCAACTTGCGTTTCTACCGCTTTCAAGCTGGAACTCTCTATTTCCAGCCGGCTGCCTCGATATGGGGTCAAGCCCTGCGTCTGGCCAAAGAGGAGCTGATCCCTCGTCTGAACGAGACTCTCGAGGAGCAGATCGTGCGCGATCTGCGCACCGGGGAAGTCCGTGGCCGGCGACGGCGCAGCCAATGAGCCAATGGCAGCAATGGCAACAACAATGGGGACAGACTTAAGTCTGTCCCCATTGTTGCAAGTCTGTCCCCATTGTTGCAAGGTTGGCGTCGCATCGCCAGGAACGGTACAATAGAGCCCGTGATGGAAAACCAAGCTCCCCAGTATGATTCCAACGACATTCAAGTATTAGAAGGCCTCGAGGGGGTGCGCAAGCGCCCCAGCATGTACATCGGCTCGACCGACTGGCACGGCCTGCACCATTTGCTCTACGAGGTAGTGGACAACGCCATCGACGAAGTGATGGCCGGCGCTTGCCACAATATCGAGGTGTCACTCGATGAAGATGGGGCGGTTACGGTGATCGACGACGGCCGCGGCATCCCTACCGATATGGTCCCCAAACTTCGCCTTCCCGGGTTGGAAGTGGTGCTTACTCGCTTGCATGCCGGCGCCAAGTTTGGATCGGGCGCCTACCGCGTCTCCGGAGGTCTGCATGGGGTCGGAGTCTCAGTGGTGAATGCCCTCTCCGAGAGCCTGGAGGCTACGGTTTGGCAGAATGGCCGCACCCACCGCCAGCGTTTCTCCCGCGGGAAGTCCCTGGGGCCGATGGAGACAGGCGAGCCGACCGAGCGCACCGGCACGATGATCCGCTTCAAACCGGACAGCACTGTCTTTGAGTCGCTGCGCTTCGAGGGTGAAACGATCTTGCAGCGCCTGCAGGAGATGGCCTTCCTCAATCGCGGCGTGCGCATCCATTTCGAGGACCGCCGCAGCGAACCGCCCGTCGTTGCCGAGTACCACTACGATGGCGGAATCGTCTCCTTCATCCAGTTCCTCAATCAAGAGAAGGATCCTTTGCATGACCCCATCTACTTGGAAGGGCATGAAGAAAAGCTCTTGGTAGAGGCGGTCATTCAATACAACGCCGGCTTCTCGGAGGAGGTTCTCTCCTTTGCCAACAGCATTAACACGACAGAAGGAGGCACCCACGTTTCCGGTTTCCGCGCCGCTTTGACCCGCTCGATCAACGACTGGGCGCGAAAGAACGGGGTGCTGAAGAACGGCGATGCGCCGCTGGGCGGAGAAGATACCCGGGAAGGGTTGGTGGCGATCATCTCGGTTCGCTTGGTCGACCCTCAATTCGAGGGACAGACCAAGACCAAGTTGGGCAACTCGCAGGTGAAGGGGATCACGGAGACGATCCTGGGAGATGGCCTCTCCTACTATCTGGAAAACCACCCCCAGGAAGCCAAGCGCATCATCAGCAAGGTGCTGATGGCCCAACGAGCCCGCGAAGCAGCCCGCAAGGCGCGAGAACTGACCCGGCGCAAAAGCGCCCTGGAGATCTCTCCTTTGCCGGGGAAGCTGGCTGACTGCTCCGACCGCGATCCAGCCCGCACCGAGATCTACCTGGTGGAGGGGGAGTCGGCCGGCGGTTCAGCCAAACAGGGGCGCGACCGCTCCTTCCAGGCGATCCTGCCCCTGCGCGGCAAGATCCTCAACGTGGAGAAGACCAATCTGCACAGAATTTTGGCCAACGCCGAGATCCGGGCCATGATCACCTCATTAGGCTGCGGCATTGGGGAGGAGTTCGACCCCAGCCGCCTGCGCTATCACAAAGTGATCATCATGACCGATGCCGATGTAGATGGCTCGCATATCCGCACGCTGCTGCTGACCTTTTTCTACCGGCACATGCTGAAGCTGATTGAGGAGGGGTACGTCTACATCGCCCAGCCGCCGCTCTTTGGCGCCCGAGTGAGCAAGGATGAAATTCGCTACTTTCACTCCGAGACGGAACTGGGCGCCTTCCGGACCGTCTCCGGGAAGAAGGAGCTGGAAGTGCAGCGCTTCAAGGGCTTGGGGGAGATGAACCCCGAGCAGCTCTGGGACACGACCATGAATCCCAACTCACGCGCTATCCTGCGCGTCACCCTGGAGGAAATTCAAGATGCCGAGGAGATCTTCACTGTCTTAATGGGAGATAAAGTGGAGCCGCGCAAAGACTACATCATGGCCCACGCCCACGAAGTGAGGAACCTGGATAT
>JBAXQG010000022.1:0-10927 GCA_037131855.1 bacterium | reverse complement strand
CGCGGGCTGTCAAGTTGCCAGGAGAGGACTCGCTGCCGCGGGCTGTCAAGTTGCCAGGAGAGGACTCGCTGCCGCGGGCTGTCAAGTTGCCGCGGGCTTTCATGCTGTGACGAGTGGGCAACTAGTGGCGGCACTCCTTCATGGCGTACATCCGCTCGTCGGCAAGGCGGAAGATGGTTTCGCCATCGGTGGCGTCGGTCGGAAATGTGGCGACGCCGAAAGATGCCCTCACCTTAACGACGTTGTTTTCCGGCAACATCTGATGCAATCGTTCAGAAAGGCGATCGATGACAACTTGCGCTTCTTTTCTTTCCGTATCCGGAAGGATGATCGAAAACTCATCTCCGCCGTAGCGGAAAGCCACATCGGAGAGCCGAATGGAGGCCCGCAGCGCGTCGCCCACGCGAGCCAACAAGTGGTCGCCTTCTTGATGCCCGAAAGTGTCATTGTACAGCTTGAAGCGGTCCAGATCGATGATCACAATGGAAAGTTTCTGTCCATGCCGGCGGCTGTAGGAGAGCTCTTCCTCCAATCGCTTGAAGAAGTAGCGGTAGTTGTAGAGGCCAGTCAAGTAATCGGTGATGGCCATTTGCGCTGCTTCAGAATACAGACGAGCGTTCTCCAAGGTGGCTGCGGCGAAGGTGGAGAAGATGCCGATTAACCGGAAATCATCCTCTCGGAACGGTCGGACCCCAACTCGAGATAGCGTCATCACACCGAATACCTGATCCTTCCGTTTAAGTGGAACGACGAGCATCGATTCGGATTCTTCTGGGGTGTCGCTAACCTGCAAAGCGCGAGGGTCATTGGTCGTGTCATCGATCCGTTCGCCGATGCCGGTTTGGGCGACGAAACCGGTAATGCCCTCGCCCAACTGCAACCGCGTACCCAGGATTTGATTGGCGTAAGGGCCGGCAGCAGCGATGCACTCTATCTCCTGGGAGTCTTCTATCCGTTGAAAGACAAACCCCCGCTCAGCTCCAATCAGTGTTTGGGCCGCGGCCAGGATGCGATCGACAATGGCTTTGGTCCCGAGTGAACCAGTCAGCGTTTGGGCGATCTCGAAAAGGGTGGAGAACTCTTGGGCGCGTTGTTGCACCTCCTGGAAAAGGGTCGCATTCTCAACCGCCAAGGCCGCCTGATTGGCCAGGGTTTGGATGAAGAGCAACTCCTCCGGCACCAATTGCTGATAGCTTGCCAGGAAAAGGGCAAAGACTCCTTTGACTTTTTCCTGGTACAGCATCGGCAGGAGTATCAATTGCGCGCTTTCCCGATCATCACAATTGGGCATCAGTTCACAAAGACGCAGAACCAAGGGCTTTCGTTCATGGAGAAAACGCTCCATCCCGCCGTTCAAGAGCTGCAGCAGCTCCTCGGCCGTTCGCATGGAGATGCCGCTCTTGAGGGCGAGTTGAAAGTGTTCATCCAGCAAGAGGATGGCTGTCTTTTCCATCCCCAGGATCTGCTTGGCCGCCTGAGAGAGAGAACGAAGGGAATCGTCCAAGTCGAGTGAAGAGTTCACCTGGCGAGACATGTTAATAAAGGAACGCAATCGTTCCAGGCTTCGTTGGCTTTCCCGCATCAAGCGTTCTCTTTCCCACATCAGCGCCCAGGCGGCGGCAATTGGCTTGATCGCTTCCAGTTGGACCAGGCTGAAGACATTCTTTTCACCGGAAAGAAGCTGGAGGGCGCCAACCGTTCTTCCATGAAAGACGAGTGGGATATGCAGCAAGGAGGAGAGCTGAAAGCCGGGGAATATTTCCGCATAGCTCGTTTGAATGGCATCGTCCAGTTCTTCAATGACCTGCTCTTTTTGACCAAAGAAGATGGAGGCGCTCTCCCGCTCGCTGTAGACAATCTGGTCACAGCTTTGATCCACCGATAGCGAGAAAAGGCGAATTCTCCGTTCCGCTTCGATGAAATAGGACATGATGGCATGATCTCCACCAAATTGACTGAGCAGTCGAGACAAGGAAAGGGCGATATTGGCGTCTATGCGCGTCCGCTCGGTAAAACCGCCGAACAGCTCTATCGCCCGCTTAAGTTGATCGAGTGAAACCGGTTCATGCTGCAGCGGGCTGTCTAGCTGCTGTGGGCCGTTGGGATTCGTAGTTTGGAGAAGCGACTTATCTGGCATGAGGAGAATTATAGCTCGATCAGCAGGCGGGTCTAGTTCTCTAAGCCACGCGCTTCGAAAAGAACCTGGAAGGGGAGATGCTCCAATTCCGGCCAGGCTGTTGGGTAACGTGTCACTGCTCCTGTCCAACAATCAGAAAAGGGGATCCAGCCAAGGCGCAATCGCAACCAGTTCAATTCCTCTCCCCTAATTGGCAAGTAGGAAGGGAGCTGAATAGGAGAAGAAAGACCAAGCCACTGGCAGGCCAAGCGATCCAAGTCGAGCAGCAGAAAGTCGTAGGTGGACACTGCGGCCATCGCCTCCAAGCCGCTCAGGCTATCCAGAAGAAAGCCGAACTTGGCGTAACGGTCGAAAGGCGCGCCTTGTTGAACCAATGAATCGTGCGCTTCGTCCAGCGCTTCTTTGAAAAAAAAGAATTCTTCGAGGCGACGCAGGTTAGGAACCAGAATCCACGATTTTGCGAAGAATGAGGCGGCCAACCAGCTTCGCAGTTGCCGTTGCAAGACCAGTGGGAGTGACCGCCAATAGTGAAAGCCATCCTCGCCGGCGCTGGGAGCAATCTCTGGTGGAAGGGGAATTCCGGACTCGGCCTTGCCATCGAAGAGCGTCAGGATCAAAGGCGAGCCCACCCCCTTCTCGCTGACCCGCCGGAAAAAACGCGTCAGTTCTTCCTCCCCCGGGATGCTCAGGCGATTGGAAAAAAACTCCGCCGTAGGAAGCACCAGCGGGCAAGCAGGCACTATCCAACCTCTCAGGTCGAAGATGGAACGTAAGGCATAACCCTTTTGCACAATCCCTCCTTTTTTCGTTGCAGAATAGAACCTAGAGACCTTGCCGGCGACCGGCCGCAGGGTTGCTTTCCCCTGGTGAGGAACATTCTCCTGCGGGGGGGACATTCCCCTGGATCGGCACATTCCCACTGGCGGGGACATTCAACTGAGTCGGCACATTCAACTGACTGGGGACATTCAACTGACTGGGGACATTCAACTGACTGGGGACAGATTTCAAATCTGTCCCCATAATCTTCACGGGCGCTGGGGGGCGGCGAATGCTCAGCGCGGCGAGGATCTCACGGTACATGCGCAGGCGCCAGAGCAATCCCCGCCACCAGCCGATCTTCTGTTCCTTGCGCAATTGCCCGACTCCTTCCATTGGCACCCGCTCCAGCCGGATGCCGCAGGTGCGGATATACTTGCTTAAGACAGTCTCCAGGCCGTAACCCACCCCAAGACAGGGGGTGATCGCCTCCAGCCAAAATTGCCTTGTAAGACAACGCTGTCCGTTCAAGAAGGGAGTCAGATTCTGACTGAGGTCGGTCTGCCAGCCACCGTGGCGAAAGACGCCAAGAGTGGTCTGGGCTCGACCGGATACAACCGGTTCAAGCAAAGCTGTGACATGCTCGGGACGCAGCCCCAACAGATCAGCGTCGAGCAAAACCAACAAGTCAGCTTCAGTCGCCAGCACGCCATCCTGAAGGGCGCGATCCTTCCCTCCGTTTTGTTCCCGAATAATCAAGCGCGCGCCAGCTTGAACCGCTTGCTGGGCCGTGCCGTCGGTGGAGCCATCGGAGATGACCAGGACTTCCTCAACCAGCGGACAGGCAAGACAGGCGCGCACCACCTGCGCGACAGTCCTCTCTTCGTTCCAGGCCGGGATTAAGCAGGCGATTTTCATGGCAAGCAGGCGATCTCCTGGCGGAGGGCTTGCAGCAGCTCCTTCCGTTCGACGGTTCGTATCAAGGCGCCATCCCGAAAGAGGCCGATTTTCTTTCCCAGCCAGATCAAGCCAAGGTCTGCCGCGGCAGCTTCACCAGGACCGTTCACCTCGCAGCCCATCACCGCCACGGTCAAGGAGCGCTGAATCTGCGGGGCCAATTTGCGCACCGCTGACAGGAGCAACCCCAGTGGCTGGCGCGTGCGCCCGCAGGTAGGGCAGGAAACCAAGCGAAGCCGGGTGGGCCGTAAATTCATGCCCTCCAATAAAGCGATCGCTGCCTGAACTTCCATCTCCGGCGGAGCTGACAAGGAGATCCGCAGGGTGTCGCCGATTCCTTCCGCCAGGAGCGGTTGACATGCCAGCACCGAGTACACCAAGCCCTCCGGAAGCGGGCCGGCTTCCGTCAAACCGATGTGCAAAGGATGCTCGTAGCGCTGGGCAAAACGCCGGTTCGCCTCGATCGTATCGAAAGCGTGACTGGCCTTGAGGGAAAAGATCAGAGACTCGAAACCGGTCTCTCCGGCCAGGAGTAGAAAACGCTCCGCACTTTCCACCAGTTGCCCGGGCAAGTCTAAGGCGTGCAAACCCTTCGGCAGCGAGCCGCTGTTCAATCCGGCGCGCACGGGAATGCCGGCCTCCCTCGCTTGCCGCAATACTTGGATTTGTCCGGAACGGGTCATATTTCCCGGATTAATGCGCACTTTTGCCACGCCCGCATCGATGGCCAAAAGGGCTAGCCGTGGTTGAAAGTGGATATCTGCGACAAGGGGAACCGCACTGTTCTTGACTAGCTCGGCCAAAACGGGGATCGATTTTTGGTCTGGAACGGCCATTCGCACAATCTGGCAGCCACACCGCTCCAGCCGCTTCAGTTGTCTCAAAGAGGCTTTTAGATCATGCGGGTCGCACTTCAACATGCTTTGAACGGAGAGCGGCGCTCCCCCGCCCACCGCTACCGAGCCCACCAGAACCCGGCGGGCGCTTACCATAGGCGGCGGATGTCCTGAAAGGTAATGTAGAGGAAGAGGCCGATGATGAGGAAAAATCCTACCGTGTGAATCATCTCTTCCAATCGCCGGTTCACCCGGCGCCCTGTAATGGATTCGATCAAGAGGAAAATAATGCGCCCACCGTCGAATGCGGGGATCGGTAGAAAATTCAACACGCCGAGGTTGATGGAAAGGAAGGAGGTAAACCACATCAAGCTAAGGAAGCCGCTTTGCGAGAACTGCGCGGTGACCTGAACGATCCCGACCGGCCCGGTCAGATCGGCGATGCTGGCTTGACCGGTGAACAGCATCCCAAGAGAGAGAAAGACCAGGGAAATCAAGCGCCAATACTGTACAAAAGACTGGACGATAGCCTCTCCCAAGGGGAGTCGAACGGCACGCGGGCCAATGCCCATCATCCATCGGTTCTCTGCTTTTGGGAAAGTAGGGGTCACTGAAAAGGTCAACAGTTGGCCTCCTCTGTCCAGTTGCAGTTGCAGGGGGTTGCCGGCTTTTGACAGTTGCTCGATCAAGCTCCGCTCCTGGTCCCACGTTTCCACCGGGTTGCCGTCGATGGAGAGAATCTTATCCCCAGTTTGCAAACCTGCCACTTCAGCCGGGTAACCGGGCAGGATCTCTCCAATGACCGTGTCGTTTACGGCTGTGGGCGAGAAGATCGAGACAATCAAGATCAGCACCCAGGCGAAAACCAGGTTGAAGAGGACTCCTCCGGCCAGGATTAGAAAACGGCGCGGTTTGGATTGGGCGTAAAAGCCGCGCGGGTCTTCCTCGTCGCCTTCCATGCCGGCGATATTGGCATAGCCCCCCAAAGGAAAAATATTCAGCCGGTAAATGGTTTCCTTTCTCTTGAAAGAGAAGAGTGCGGGGCCGAAACCCAGGGCAAACACTTTCACCGGCACGCGGAAACCTTTAGCAAAAAGAAAATGGCCCATCTCGTGTACAAAAATCAATACGCCAAGCACGAGGATCGCCAAAAGAATGTTCCAAATCGTCAACAACGGCTGTTCTCCTTACAAGGATAGGATAAAGATACCATAGAAATAAACCAAAGGCGCGGTGAAAAGGAGGCTGTCCAGCCGATCCAGGAAACCGCCATGTCCGGGGATCGCATGGGAGGAGTCTTTGACCCCGGCGTCTCGCTTCAGCATCGATTCAAAAAGGTCCCCGAGCAGGCTGAAGAGGCTGATCAGGAGCCCAAGCGGGAGTAACGGCAAAAGGGGCGTACCGAAAAGCAGGCCCACGGCAAAGACTCCGCCGACTCCGCCGAAGAAGCTGGCCAGTGTCCCAGCCAGGGTTTTCCCCGGGCTGATCTGGGGGAAAATCTTGCGTCTTCCCCACCAATGCCCGGCGAAATAGGCAGCGATATCGGAAAGAAAAGTTCCAATCAGGAAGAGCAGGAAAAAATAGAGGCCATCCGGCCATTGCCGCAAGAGGAAAAGCCAACGGAGGGGAATGCCGATGTAGAGGAGTCCGAAAAAAAGTGAAGCGATGCGTTTGCGGTTCTCCCCTTTCGCCGCGACCAGGAAATAGGTCGCTCCGGCAAGGAGCAATAAGAGGGCGATCCACTCCAACGGAAGATAGAAGAAAGGGCTAGAGCAAAGGAAGATAGCCGCCAGGAGAAAAAGGGAAGCGCGACGGTCATTCCATGGGACTGTGTAGAGGCCGCTCAACTCCCAGAGTGCGAAGCCGCCAAAGACCAACAAAAGAGCCCAGAAGAACCAGCCCCCCAGGTAGCTGCAAACCAGAACGACCGGCAGAAGGACCAGCGCAGCAAGGGTTCTTTGGCGGAGGTCGCGCCGCCGCGGGCTGTCTAGTGGCCGCAGGTTGTCTAGTTGCTGCGAGCCGTCTAGCTGTGGAGGGTTTTGCAACTGCTGTGGGTTGTCTAGATTCAAGGCTAGAGCCGGCCGAAACGCCGCTTGCGCATCTGAAACTCGGTTAAAGCGCGTTCTGCCTCCTCTGTCGTGAACTCCAACCAAGGCAATGTCGAGAAGAAGAGCTCGCTGTAGGCGATCGACCAGGTCAGCGCAGACCCGATAGTGTGGCTTCCACTGGTCAGGATCACCAAATCGGGCTCGGTCCAATTCCGTTCAGCGAAATATTCACAGACCGTTTCTTCCAGGAACTGCTGCCCCTGGAAATGACGAACCAGTTCCAGCAGCATCTCTTTCTCGCTGTAGGCCAAGCCAATGTTCAGCACAGGCGCCTCGACCGGTTCGATCCAATCGCTCCGCAGGAAACGGAGCGCTACCCCCTGCCCAAGGAGAGGCGTCAAAGCACTTTGGAAAGACTCCTGGGGGAAAGTCTCGGAATAAAAACAACTGACCTGCCGGCATCCCGCTCGGAAGAGTGCCTCGGCCACTTCAGCCGTTTTTTCCGCACAATGCGCAAGGTTCGCATTCATTTCAGCGCTTTTGTCGTGACATCCCTCGATCAGGATCGCCAAATGATCCGGCGCTACGCCATCGCTCATCTACTTTGTATTCACGATCTGCCAAGGCTTCTCGCTTCGAGGTTCGCGGTGGGGTGAGCGATAATTCTCATGACAAACATGCGCAGTCAGCCCAGTACTCGAGCGGCGCAGGCAAATCAGCCGGATCGAGCCTAAGGGCTCGGCGGGAAAAGGCGGTTGCACCATTTCCACAGATTCAACGACCTCGCCTGCCTGGGTCAACTCACTTTCCACTTCGCTCCACAGTCTCCCATAGCAACTCTGCAACTCCTCGGCCGACTTCAATGAGTCCCCCTATACTTCGAGGATCTGCTGTTCTTTCTTGGCCAGCACGTCCTCCACCTTCTCGATGTAGCGGTCCAGCAGCTTCTGTACTTTCTCTAAGGTGTTCTTTTGCTCGTCCTCGGAGATCTTGCCGGCATCCTTCAGCTTCTTCAATTCCTCGTTGGCCACGCGCCGGTGGGTGCGCAACTCCACCTTGCCATCTTCGGCCATTTTCTTGGCCATTTTGGCCAGTTCGCGACGCCGTTCCTGGGTGAGGGGGGGGAAAGCGACTCGCACCACCCGCCCGTCGCTTTGAGGCGTAACCCCCAGGTTTGCTTTAAGAATAGCCTTCTCCACTTCTTTCAGCAGGGACTGCTCCCAGGGTTGAATCACCAGCAGGCGGGGCTCGGGGGACGTGATCGTGGCAACTTGGCTCAAAGCCATTGGCGCTCCGTAGTAAGGGACCGTTACCTTCTCCAAAAAACTTGGCGAGGCTTTCCCGGCCCGGATTGAATGGAACTCTCGCAACAAGGCGTCGATGCTCTTTTCCATCCGTTCCTCGGTTTGGTGCAGGATCTCTTCGATCATCTCACTCCTCCTTTACGATGGTACCGATTTGTTCTCCTAGAACCGCTCGCCGGATATTGGCCGGGTCGTTCAGATTGAATACCACGATCGGCATCTTATGTTCCCGGCACAGGGCTACGGCGGTCGCGTCCATTGCCTTCAAATCTTTGCTGAGGAATTCGGTATAGGTCATCTGACGGTAGAGGCGCGCTTCGGCGCAAATCTTGGGGTCCGCATCGAAGATGCCATCCACTTGAGTGCCCCGAAGCAGAACCTCTGCCTCGATCTCGATGGCTCGAAGGGCAGCGGCCGAGTCTGAGGTGAAGAAAGGGCTGCCGGTGCCGGCAGCGAAGATCACCACGCGCCCCTTTTCCAGGTGACGGATGGCTCGGCGGCGGATGTACGGCTCGGCGATCTTGTCCATGTCAATGGCAGTCTGCACCCGCGTGGGAACGCCGAGGCGCTCCATGGTAGCCTGCAGAGCCAGTGCGTTCATGATCGTCGCCAACATCCCCATGTAGTCGGCGGTAGCGCGGTCAATCCCCACTTGATCAGCCATCGTTCCGCCCCGCCAGATGTTGCCGCCACCTACGGTGATGGCCACCTGACAGGGCAAAGAAACGATGCCCATCAGCTCATCGCTGATTCTTTCCAGGAAATTCGGGTCGATTCCGTGGTCAAGCGCCCCTTGCAGCGCTTCTCCAGAGAGCTTGAGCAGGATCCGGCCATAATTCATGGGTCTAGATCTCTTCTCCCAGACGGAAGCGTGCGAAACGGCGCACGCGAATGTTCTCGCCGACCTTGGCGATCATCATCGTGACCAGGCTTCCGATGGTCTTGCTGGTATCCCTCACATTCAGCATTTCCAGCAAGCAGTTGGTTCGGTAGAAGTTCTCCACCTTGGAGGCGATGATCTTCTCTACTGCGCTCTCCGGCTTGCCTTCGCTGATGGCCAGTTCACGATAGATGAGCTTCTCTTTCTCGATCAATTCCGCGGGGACATGTTCTCGTGCAACATAAGTAGGCGATTCAGCGGCAATCTGTAAACAGATCTCGTTCCCCAATTGCTTGAACTCATCGGTGCGGGCCACAAAGTCGGTCTCGCAGTTCAGCTCCAGGAGGACGCCCAAGCGGGAATCATGATGAATATAGGAGAAGATCTGACCGCTCTTGGCCTCTCGCCCGAGCTTTTTTGCGGCGCTTGCCAATCCCTTGGTTCGCAACAATTCAATGGCCTTCTCCATATCGCCTTCAGATTCCTTGAGGGTATTCTTGCAATCCATCATTCCAGCGCCGGTCCTTTGGCGCAATTCATTAACCATGCTCGCGGTGATTTCCACCTTAATGCTCCTTCCTACTATTTTAACGCTCGAATTTCTCTTCTTGCAGCTCGATCGTATCGAGATACTTCGCTTCCTCCTCCAACAGTTCCAACACGGAGGGCAGCTTCCTCTCGGCTTCCTCTTCTTCTTCCTCGTCCTCTTCTATTTCTTCCGCAACGGGAGCGGGAGGTGCAAACTCGGTGCCCTCGCGACCTTCAATCACCGCGTCGGCCATCTTCGATGTCATCAGCTTGATCGCGCGGATGGCGTCATCGTTGCCAGGGATAGGGTAGTTTATCTGATCCGGATCGCAGTTGGTGTCTACCACGGCGACCACCGGAATGTTCAGTTTATTGGCTTCCAACACCGCGTTTTGATCCTTGCGCGTGTCCGTGACAAAGATAGCCGCAGGAAGCTCGGCCATCCCGCGGATGCCTCCCAGGAAACGCACCAGTTTGGTCTTTTCGCGATTCAAAGAAGAAACTTCCTTGCGGGGAAGACGGGCCATGATCCCGTCCCGTTCCATCCGCTCCAGTTCTTCCAACCTCTCCAGGCGGCGCTTGAGAGTCTTGAAGTTGGTCAGTGTGCCACCCAGCCATCGCTCATTGACGAAGAACATGCCACAGCGCTCCGCCTCACTTCGAACCGCTTCCTGAGCTTGCTTCTTGGTGCCCACAAAGAGGACAGTGCGGCCTTCCGCAGAAACGGACTTGATGAAAGCGTAGGCGTGATCCAGACGTTGCACGGTGAGTTGAAGATCGATGATATAGATCCCATTGCGCTCGGTGAAGATGAACTTCCTCATCTTGGGGTTCCAACGACGGGTCTGATGCCCGAAGTGGACGCCTGCTTCAAGCAGGCTTTTCATGCTGACAACTGCCATGTAAATCCTCCGATCGGTTTTTTCCGCCGCGACCCTCTACTGAGGACGAAGCCTGATTCAGGCCACCGCGCCCTCATCCGGCCGCGTGTGAAATCGAAACAGTATACCAGAGCGCCCCCTCCAAGGGCAAAAGGAGAAAAGGGGACAAGTAAGACGGGGTCAGGTCTTTAGATTTAGCATTCCTTCCTGAAACTGCGGATAGTCATGGCGTGCAGGCCATTCTGCTGAGTTGTTTCTTCTCTGCCATTTCCAACCAGCTCCACTGGCGTCGCCAATCTACAGCAATTTGTGGCAATTCGGTGATCGCGGATTTCATTTCTCTCGCGTGATGGTTAGCATCTAACGGCCTATCTTCGTTGTTTTTCGCTTACGCCTCCTTTGTCTAGACAGCCAATCACTGTCTAGGCAGAGGAGGTAGGGATCCCCGGACGGCAGCTTCCAGGGAAACCATCAAAAAAACAAGACCGCTACCGCGCTTCGCTTGTTGAAGCTGGGCGTGCTCGCCGGTTATGAGAACGGCGCCTTCGTTGACCTGTGAGAAAGCCATTTTCATCTATCACAAATGCACAGAACGAT